>NZ_AUPM01000055.1 GCF_003265365.1 Petrotoga sp. 9PW.55.5.1
TAAATGTAATAGAATTCCCCTCTTGAGAGGGGTGTCAGACTGAAAGTCTGACAGGGTGTGGTACATATAATTTGCTTTTAGCNAANNAGGGGAATAGAAATGACTACCCCGTCTGCAGCATAAAACGCTGCATCCACCCCTTCNAGGAAGGNGAATTTGGCTTTAATTCCCCTCTTGAGAGGGGTGTCAGACTGAAAGTCTGACAGGGTGTGGTACATATAATTTGCTAAAAGCAAATTNAAGAGNGACTACCCNGTCTGCANCANAAAACGCTGCATCCACCCCTTCGAAGAAGGGGAATAAAAGTGACTACCCCGTCTGCTACCACACCCCGGCTGCGACAAAGAACGTCGCATCCACCCCTCTCAAGAGGGGAATTTCTATTACATTTACCCCTTCGAGGAAAGGGAATTGAACTGGTATATAATATCTAGTAGAAAAAAAGGAGAGATTTTAAATATGTCTTTTACACTTATTTCGGTTTTTGCAAGTGCCGTTGTTGGATTTTTCTTAGTTAATTCCATTGCTTGGGTTTTATCTCTTGTAGTTTTAAGTTTGATCTTATTTGTTTCATGGAAGAGAAACATTTCAAGTAAATTAGCTAATTTTGTATTGATAGTTGGTATTTTATTTTCTTTTTTTGGTTCTATAAATAGTTTTGATCCATCTTATTTTTATATTTTTATAAATTTAGCAGCTTTATTTGCTACCTTTTATGAGGCTTTTAATAAAAAATTGTTGATTATCCTATCATGGGCTCTTAATGCTTTTTCACTTGGTTATATTATTGCCGCTTTAAGAGATATAAATTTAGGTATCATATTTGGAATTATAATATTTCTTATAGGTCTTAGAGATGTTTTTGCTTCAAAAAAGGTTCTAGATGAAGATAAGTTAGACAACTAATTCTTTAATACAAGAAGCCAATCTTTTGATGCCTTCTTCGATCGTTTGTTCATCAGAACAAGAATAGTTTATCCGTAAAGTATTAACGTTTGTTTTGTTAACGTAGAATGGGTCGCCAGGAACGAAAGCGACTTTTGCTTTTATTGTTTTTTCAAATAATTCCATGGCTGAATAATTGTTTGGTAAAGTTACCCACAGGAACATACCGCCTTCTGGGTTTGTGTATTTTATATTTTTTGGAAAGTGTTTTTTAATACTTTCAATCATCGCCCTTTTTTGGCTTCCATACCTTTCTTTTATTTTAGAAATATGCTTATCAAGTTCATTATCTTTTAGAAATTGATAGATTATTCTTTGACCAACGTAGTTAGAGTGTAAATCTGCAGCTTGTTTTGCTATTACAAGGTTTGACATAACTTCTTTGGGAGCAATTACCCATCCTAACCTAAATCCTGGTGCCACTATTTTAGAAAAAGATCCTAATATTATCGATTTTTCTGGAAGCAATTTTTTAAAAGTATTTGCTTGTTCTCCTTCAAATCTTAATTCCCCATAAGGATCATCTTCAATGAGGTAGGTGTTATACCTTTTTAAAATATTCGCGATTTCTTCTCTGTTTTGATTGGTGTATGTTATACCAGATGGATTTTGAAAGTTTGGTACAACGTATAACAGCTTGGGAGAATACTTTTCTAATATTTTTTCTAATTCTTCTAAATTTAAACCATCGTCATTTAATTTGATAGTTTTAAAGTTTTTGGAAAATACTGATAAACATTGAATAGCACCCAGATATCCAGGTTCTTCTATAACAATACAATCTTCATCATTTAGAAATATCTTACCGATTAAATCTAAGGCTTGTTGAGATCCATGCGTTATCAATACTTCGTCCACAGAAATATTGAGATTATTTCTTTTATTGAATCTATCTGCTATATATTGTCTTAGGGGTAAATATCCTTCTGTTGTACTGTATTGAAGAACTTCTTTACCAAAGTTATCAAATTGATAATCTGCTGCTTTTCTTATTTCTTCGACTGGAAATAAATCTTTGTTAGGTAATCCACCTGCAAATGAAATTATTTCAGGATCATCGATAACTTTAAGAATCTCTCGTATAAAAGATTTTGGAACATTTTTTATACGATCTGAAAATATATCGTTCAAAATAGACCTCTCCTTTGTCCTTTATAATTATCAGTTATATATATTTTCTATTTTAGAAGGCAAATTTGCGTATAATCCGTATTCAATGCTGTCTATTAGCGCTTTCCAGCTAGCTTGAATTATGTTAGTTGAAACACCTACTGTTGTCCAAGATTTTTCAGTATCAGACGTTTCAATTAAAACTCTAACTTTTGCTGCTGTTCCAGATGCGCTATCTAATACCCTTACTTTGTAATCTATTAACTTCATATTTCTTAAAATGGGGAAATGATTTTCTAAAGCTTTTCTAAGGGCTTTATCCAAAGCATTAACCGGTCCATCTCCAGAAGCTACTGTATGAACCATCTCATCATTTATCCTAACCTTGACAGCAGCGTCGGTTGTAGTTCCTTCGCCAAAATTATAACTAAGAATATTAAAATTTTCTATTTGAAAATCGGGGTTGTAATCAAAAAATTCGCGCAATAATAAAAGTTTTAAAGAAGCATCTGCTCCTTCAAATTGGTAACCATCGTGTTCGTACTCTTTAATTTTTAGTGTCAATTTTTTGATTTGATCATCTGAAAAAGAAGATAAACTAAAACCCAATTCTTCTATTTTAGATTTCAAATTACTTTTTCCAGCTAATTCTGATACCAGTATTCTTCTTTCATTACCTACTAATTCTGGAGCTATGTGTTCATATGTAAGAGGATTTTTTAATATTGCACTTACATGTATTCCACCTTTGTGTGTGAAGGCACTTCTTCCTACAAAAGGTTTTCGGTTATCTGGAGTTATATTTGCAACTTCCATAACGTAATTGTATAAATGTGTGGTTTTTTCTAAATTAATTTTGGGAAGATCTATGTCATATTTAAATTTTAAGATGGGTATTATCGTGCATAGATCCGCATTCCCGCATCTTTCTCCTAATCCTCCTACTGTTCCTTGAATCTGTTCTATTCCTTCTTCAAAAGCTATAATAGAGTTAGCTACAGCGAGGCCAGAGTCATTATGAGCATGTATACCAAGTGGCATATTTAATTTTTCCTTTACTACTTTTATTATTTCTCGCATTCTTTTTGTAGTTTGACCACCATTAGTGTCACACAAAATTGCTATCGAAGCCCCAGAATCTCTAGCTACTTCAAGTGTTTTTAAAGCGTAGTTAGGATTATGATTAAAACCATCGAAAAAATGTTCTCCATCAAAAAATACTTCTATACCGTGTTTCTTTAAAAAAGATACTGTATCAGCTATAAGTTTTAGATTATCATCGAGCGAGATCCCCAAGGCGTCAGTTACATGAAAGTCCCAACTTTTGGCAAATATGGTTACCGTTTTGACCCCGGAATATAGTAATTTTACAATGTTGGGATCATCTTGAGCCTTTATTCCATGTCTTTTTGTGGAACTAAATGCAACTATTTCGCTGTTTTTTAAAGATATTTTTTTAATTTCCTGAAAGAATTCTTCATCTTTAGGATTAGAACCTGGCCATCCCCCTTCAATATAGTCTATGCCATATTCATCCAATTTTTGAGCGATTTTTAATTTGTCTTTTACTGTGAGGGAAACTCCTTCCCCTTGGGTTCCATCTCTTAAAGTTGTGTCAAATATCTTTACTTTTGAAGTGTTCATGTGTTTCACCCTCTTTTTATTATTTTAACGATTTCATCTCCCATTTCACTGGTCGTTAAAAGTCCACCCATATCTTTGGTAACTAAATTTTTGTCTATTGCTTCCTTTATTGCTTCTTCTATTTCTTTTGATAACTTTTCTTTTCCAAAATATTCTAACATCATTGCCGCTGCTAATATTGCTGCTATTGGATTGGCTAAACCTTTTCCCGCTATATCTGGCGCGGAACCATGTACGGGTTCAAACATGGAAACTGTCTCTGGATTGATGTTTCCAGAAGCTGCTAATCCCATTCCTCCTTGGATTTCTGCTCCCAAGTCTGTTATTATATCCCCAAACATATTGCAAGTAACGATAACATCGAAGATCTCAGGGTTTCTAACCATTTTCATAGTTATTGCATCTACGTAGTAATGGTTAGTTTCTACCTCTGAATACTCGCTTTTTAATTCTTCAAATACTCTCAACCATAGATTATGAGAGTATGTGAGAACATTACTTTTATCGCAAAGTGTCAATTTACCTTGAGATTTTTTTGCATATTCAAAAGCGTATCTAATTATTCTTTCTACGCCTTTTCGCGTAGAAATCATCTCTTGCATCGCAACTTCATCTTTTGTTCCTTTTTTTAGAAAGCCACCTATGCCGGAATAAAGGCCTTCTGTATTTTCTCTTATTACTGTGAAATTTATATCTTTTACTCCTTTGTTTTTTAAGGGAGAAAACTTATCGTTTAACAGTTTTATAGGCCTCAAATTTACATATTGATCAAAGTGAAAACGTAATTTAAGTAAAATCCCATGTTCTAAAACTCCTGCAGGTACTCTTGGATCTCCAACAGCCCCTAAATAAATTGCATCAAACGTTTCTAATTTTTTTAAAGTTGCATCCGAAACTAATTCACCTGTTTTTAAGTATCTGTCCGCTCCTATATCAAACTCTTCAAACTTTAAATTCAAGTTATGTTGGTCATTCATATAATTTAAAATTTTCAGGCCTTCTTTTGTTACTTCTTTTCCTATTCCATCTCCAGGTATTACTGCAATTGATGGCATTTATTGAATGACCTCCTTTTTTATCTTTTCTATTAATCCTCCAGATGAGATTATTTCTTGGAGGAACTCGGGATATTTTTCAGAGTAATACACTTCTCCTGTAATCAAATCTTTAATAGTACCTCTATCTAGATCAACTTCAATTTCAGAACCGTCTTTTATGTTTTGAACAGCTTCTTTTGATACAAGAATAGGTAGTCCGATATTTATAGCATTGCGATAAAATATTCTTGCAAAACTTTCAGCTATTACACACGAAGCACCAGACGCCTTAATAGCCAATGGTGCATGCTCTCTAGAGCTTCCAGACCCAAAGTTTTTCCCTGCAACGATAATGTCTCCTTTTTTTACTTTTTTAACGTAGTCAGGATCTATATCTTCCATACAATGTTGGGCTAGTATTTCTGGTTCAGGATTATTTAGGTATCTTGCAGGTATAATAACGTCTGTATCCACATTATCTCCGTATTTAAAAACTTTTCCTTTGAATTTCATTTTAAAACCTCCTCAGGATGAGAAATATATCCTGTGACCGCTGAGGCAGCTGCAACAGCAGGATTAGATAGGTAAACTTCGCTTTCTGGATGGCCCATTCTTCCAACAAAATTTCTGTTCGTTGTTGAGATAGCTTTTTCCCCTTTTGCTAAAATACCCATATGACCCCCAAGACATGGTCCACATGTTGGCGTACTAACCGCTGCTCCAGCTTCTATAAATGTTTCAATCAATCCTTCTTTTAAAGCTTGTAAATAAATATCTTGTGTACCAGGAAATATAATACACCGAACCTCTTTATTTACTTTATTATTCTTGAGAATTTTTTCAGCTATTCTCAGATCTTCTAATCTTCCATTTGTACATGAACCTATAACTACTTGGTCAATTTTTATACCTTTTGCTTCGTAAACAGATTTTGTGTTTTCTGGAAGATGAGGGAATGCAACTTGAGGTTCTATTCTTGATACGTCGTATTCTATTATTCTTTCATAATTAGCATCTGGGTCACTCGATACAGGGTTATATTCTCTTACTGCTCTATTTTTAAGGTATTCTTCAGTTTTTTCATCATATTCAAATAAGCCACATTTACCGCCAGCTTCTATAGCCATGTTAGCCATCGTCATTCTTGCGTCCATTGAAAGATCTTTAATAGTTTCTCCTGTGAATTCTATGGATTTGTATAATGCCCCATCTACCCCTATATCACCAATTGTATAAAGGATTAAGTCTTTTCCGCTTACCCAAGGATTTAACTTTCCATTATAAATTATCTTAATAGTTTCAGGTACTCTGAACCATAAATAACCTGTGGCCATGGCAGCAGCCATATCCGTACTTCCAACTCCTGTACCTAAAGCATTTAAAGCTCCGTATGTACAAGTGTGTGAATCAGCACCAATTATAATTTCTCCAGGTAATGTTAACCCTTTTTCAGGAAGTAAACAATGTTCGATACCCATTTGTCCTATTTCAAAGTAATTCACAATCTCCATTTCTTTTGCAAATTTCCTAATAAATAGGGCATTTTGTGCTGATTTTATATCTTTATTGGGTGTAAAATGATCAGGAACAATGGCAACTCTTTGCTTATCAAATACTTTTGATAAACCTATTTTTTTAAATTCTTTTATTGCGACTGGACTAGTTACATCGTTTCCAAGAACCATATCTACCTTAGCGTTTACAATTTCACCAGGTTTTACTTCTTTTTTATTAGAATGATTTGCTAATATTTTTTCAACTATCGTCATACTAACCCTTCTCCAATTTTATATTTTTTTGGCTTCCTGTAGTTTTTTTGTCATATATTTGTTCAAGGCATTTAAGTATGCCAAAGTACTGGCATGGGTTATATCTGTTTCAACAGAATGACCAACAAATATGTCATCATCTATTTTAAGTTTCACGGTTGTTTCGCCTAGGGCGTCTGTTCCTTCGGTGACTCCCTCAATTTTATAAGATAAAAGAGATATATTGTCTTTATCAACGATTTCATTTATAGCTTTAAATATGGCATCTATTGGTCCATCACCGCTGCAAGCAGCTTTTTCTATCACCTCATCGCCAACTTTGACTTTTATTGTAGCTGTTGGAAGAGTGGTGTTTCCTGTTGTAACTGATAGATATTCAAGTTTGTAGTAATCTTCTGCTTTGTATAGTTCATCGTTTATCAAAGCTTCCACATCTACTTGATTTAGATTCTTCTTCTTACTTGCTAAATCCTTAAATTTCAAGAAAAGTTTTTCAAAGTTTTCATCATCAATCTTGTAACCAGTTTTAACCAAAAATTCTTTGAAAGCATGTCTTCCAGAATGTTTTCCCAAGACTAAGTTGTTTTTTTCTAATCCAATACTTTTAGCATCCATTATTTCATAGGTTGTTCTTTCTTTGATAACTCCGTCTTGATGTATTCCTGACTCATGAGCGAAGGCATTTTTCCCAACTATTGCTTTGTTTGGCTGTATAACCATACCTGTAAATTTAGAAACCATATTGCTTAATTTCATGATTTTGGTGGTATCCTGAGTTACTATAAAATCTTGAAAATAATCTTTTCTTGTAACCAAAGACATTATTACTTCTTCTAAGGCAGCGTTACCTGCTCTTTCTCCTATTCCATTAACCGCAACTTCTGCCTGATCGGCTCCGTTTTTTAAAGCAGCTAATGTATTAGCCGTAGCCATTCCTAAGTCATTGTGACAATGAACACTTAATTCTATTTTGTCAATATTTTTGGTGTTTTCCTTTATTTTTCTTATAAACTCCCCGAACTCTTCAGGAATGGCATAACCTACTGTATCTGGGACGTTTATGACTTTTGCTCCTGCTTCAATTACCTTTTCAAATAGTTTATATAGAAATTCTAAGTTACTTCTAGAGGCATCTTCTGCTGAAAATTCAATATTTGAAGTGTACTTACTGGCGTATCTGACCGCTTCTATTGCTTTTTCTAAAACTTGTTCTTCGTTCATTTTTAACTTGTATTTCATGTGAATTGGAGAAGTTGCTATAAAAACATGAATACGAGGGTCCTCTGCTTCTTGAAGGGCTTCCCAAGCACAATCTATGTCTTTGTAATTGGATCTAGCCAAAGCAGCAATTTCAACATCTCTTATTTTTTTTGCTATTTCTTTTACACTTTCAAAATCACTTTCAGAAGATATGGGAAATCCAGCTTCTATAACGTCAACCTTCAGTAATGACAATTGTTCAGCAATTGCAAGTTTCTCTTCGATTGTTAAACTGACTCCAGGAGATTGTTCCCCATCTCTCAAGGTAGTATCAAAAATTTTGACTTTTCTCAAATTTAATCACCCTCTCTAGCGTTAATCATAATTATTTTCAACCCAGGGCATCATAGCTCTTAATTTTTCTCCAACCTGTTCAAGTAGTGAATTGTTATCTCTTTCAGTTAAAGCGTTAAAAACAGGTCTGTTAGCTTGGTTTTCCAATATCCAATCTCTTGCAAAATTACCGTTTTGTATATTTTCAAGAACTTCTTTCATCGTATTTTTAACCCTTTGATCAATTACTTTAGGGCCAACGGTTAGATCACCGTATTGAGCAGTATCACTTACGGAGTATCTCATTTTCTTCAATCCGCCTTCAAATATCAAATCAACGATTAATTTTAATTCGTTTAAACATTCAAAATATGCTATTTCAGGTTGATAACCAGCTTCAACAAGGGTTTCAAATCCTGCTTTTATTAAAGAAGTAACCCCCCCACAAAGAACGGCTTGTTCACCAAACAGATCAGTTTCTGTTTCTTCTTTGAAAGTCGTTTTTATTACACCCGCTCTAGTACAACCAATTCCTTTAGCGTATGCTAGTCCTAAATCTTTTGCTTTCCCAGAATAATCTTGTTGAACAGCTAAAAGGCCGGGAACTCCTTTGCCTTCTTTAAACATTCTCCTAACCAAATGTCCCGGACTTTTTGGCGCGACCATAAAAACATCTATATTTTTAGGTGGCACAATTTGACCAAAATGAATATTAAAACCATGAGAGAACCCTAAGGCATTTCCTTCTTCTAGATTAGGTTCTATATCTTTTTTATAAACAAAACTTTGAACTTCATCAGGTATTAGAACTTGTATAATATCTCCTTTTTTTACAGCTTCAGGTGTATCGTATACTTCAAAGCCATCTTTTTTTGCTATTTCTATTGATTTGCTGTCCTTTTTTAAACCTATTATTACGTTTAAACCACTATCTTTCAAATTTTGCGCCTGTGCATGTCCTTGACTTCCATAACCAATTACAGCTATAGTTTTTCCTTTTAATAAATCTAAGTTGGCATCTTTTTCATAAAATGTTTCGACCATCTAATAATCACTCCTTAATAAATTATTATGAATTTAAAACAACTTTATTGTTTATTTCCCTATCCATAGCTACTATTCCTGTTCTTACAATGTCCCTTATTCCAAAATCTTTCATTATTTCTATAAAAGCATTTATTTTGTTCTCATCACCAGTTATTTCAACACTTATACTTTCTGGAGAGAAGTCAACTACTTTCCCTCTAAATACATCAACCACTTGAATTACTTGATTTCTTAATTTTTTACCACAATTCACTTTTATTATTGCCATATCCCTTTCTATCATATTAGCTTGATTAAGTTCCGTAATTTTAATTACATCAATTAATTTATACAGTTGTTTTTTAACTTGCTCCAAGGTGTCTTTGTTTCCTTCCACTACTATAGTCATTCGGGAATATTCGGGACTTTCTGTTTCTCCCACGTTTAAACTAGTTATGTTAAAGTTTCTTCTACTAAATAGTCCAGATATCCTTGCCAATACAGCAGGTTGATTATTCACAGTTACTGATAGAATGTGTCTCATGCTATCTCCCCCTGTATTTCTTTTCTTATAACTTTATTTTTTGGTTCCAAAATCTCTTTTATTGAAGCTCCTTCAGGAACCATAGGGAACACATTCTCTTCTAGAGGAATTGCAACTTCTAACAATACCGGCCCATTATGATTTAACATCTGTTTTATTGAGACTTCTACTTCGTTCAATTTCGAAATTCTCATGGATTTAATTCCATAAGCCTCTCCTAATTTAACAAAATCAGGATTTTCAAGCATGGTAGCTGAATATCTTTCATCAAAGAAAAGCTCTTGCCATTGCCTAACCATTCCTAGAGTTCCGTTGTTTAGTATTATCATTTTTATCGGTAGTTTGTTGTTACTGATAGTTGCCAACTCTTGCACGTTCATCTGAAAGCTTCCATCGCCGGCTATCATTATAACGGTTTTTCCGGGATTTGCTATTTGAACCCCCATGCTTGCTGGTAATCCGTATCCCATCGTTCCAAGCCCACCAGAAGTGATGAATGTTCTTGGTTTATGATATTCAAAAAACTGTGCTGCCCACATCTGATTTTGACCTACTTCAGTTACTACTATTCTGTCCTCATTGCAATATTTGTTTAGCGTTTCTATAAAATATTGAGGTTTAATATTATCTTCGTTTATCTCGTATGTTAATGGATAATTATTTTTCCATTCCCTGATTTTTTTCAACCATTCTTTTCTCTCTATTGTTTTTATCAAAGGGACTAATTTTTTCAAAACATCTTTGGCATTACCAACGATAGGTATATCTACTTTAACGTTTTTGTTTATCTCTGCTGGGTCTATGTCTATGTGAACTATCTTTGAATTTGGTGCGAAGGTTTCTAATTTCCCCGTAACCCTATCGTCAAAGCGTACTCCAACACCGATAATCAAATCCGCTTCTGATATCGCATAATTGGCGTATTTTGTCCCGTGCATACCTAACATCTTTAAAGACAGTTCATTATCTTCTGGAAAAGCTCCTATTCCCATCAAAGAGGTTACTACTGGAATTTTTCCTTTGACAGCTAACTCAGTTAGTTCTTGTGAAGCATTGGAGTTTATAACTCCGCCTCCTGCAAATATTATTGGTTTTTTTGAATTGTTTATTTCCTCTGCCGCTAATTTTATCTGCATGTAATTCCCTTCATAAGTAGGTTGATATCCTGGTAAGTTAACTTTTTCAGGATAGATAAAATCAGCTTTCGCTTTCAAAACGTCAACTGGTAGATCCATTAAAACAGGTCCAGGCCTTCCGGTTCTTGCAATATAGAATGCTTCTTTTATTATCCTTGCAAGATCTTTTACGTTAGTAACCATATAATTATGTTTTGTAATTGGAAGCGTAATCCCTCTTATATCAATTTCTTGAAAAGAATCTGTACCAATGAGGTTGGTTGGTGCTTGACCAGTAAAAGCCACTAACGGTATAGAATCCATATATGCTGTTGCAATTCCAGTTACCAAATTCGTTGCTCCTGGTCCAGATGTTGCTATACAAACTCCAACTTTGCCAGTACTCCTAGCATATCCATCAGCAGCATGTGCCGCACCTTGTTCGTGTCTAACTAGAATGTGTTTAATTGGTGCATCATACAACTCATCGTATAGAGGAATCACCTTCCCTCCTGGATACCCAAATACTACCTCTACGTTTTCCCTTAAAAGAGATTCAATCAATATTCGTGCCCCGGAATAGATCGGCATAAAACCACCTCACATATATTTTTATCCTAAAAACGCTCCCCTATCGGCAGATTGTACGAACTTACTGTATCTATTTAAATAGCCAGTACTTTCTGAAAAAGACGGATTAAACTTTTCCAACCTTTGTTTTAACTCTTCATCAGAAATTTTTAGTTCTAGTTTCTTTTTGGGGATGTTAATCGATATAATATCTCCATCTGTAATTACCCCTATAGGACCTCCAGCAGCGGCTTCTGGAGAGACATGTCCTATCGCTGCTCCTCTTGTTGCACCTGAAAATCTTCCATCTGTTATTAAAGCAACTTTCTTATCTAATCCCATACCAGCTAAGGCCGATGTAGGTGCCAACATTTCCCTCATTCCAGGCCCACCTTTTGGCCCTTCATATAGAATAACCACAACATCTCCTTCTTTTATCTTTCCAGCATAGATGGCTTTAATCGCTTCTTCCTCTTTATTGAAAACTCGAGCAGGGCCTTCGTGTACCAACATTTCATCTGCAACTGCGATCTTTTTAACCACAGCACCATCTGGAGCGATATTCCCTTTCAATATTGTTAATCCACCTTCATGATGATAAGGATTGTCAATAGGTCTGATTATTTCATGATTAACATACTCAACTGAATCTATCGTTTCTTTTAAGCTTTTTCCTGTTACAGTTAAACAATCTAGGTTCAGTAAATCTTTTTTAGATAACTCTTTTAATACTGCCGGTATACCTCCAGCAAAGTACAAATCCTCAATGTGATGTTCACCAGCAGGGGATAAACTACACAAATGAGGTGTTTTTTCACTGACTTCATTAATTAAATTCAAATCAAAATCTATCCCTGCTTCTTTAATTATTGCAGGTAAGTGAAGAGCAGTATTTGTTGAGCAACCCAATGCCATATCTAAAACGATAGCATTCTCTACTGTATCTTTTGTAAAGATATCTAAGGGTTTTATGTCTTTTTCTACCAGTTCCATTATTTTTTGGCCGGTTTCAGTTGCTAATCTCCTTCTTTGTGAAAAAACTGCCGGAATCGTTCCATTTCCCGGCAGCGCAAGTCCTAAAACCTCTGTTAGGCAATTCATTGAATTAGCTGTAAACATCCCAGCACAAGACCCGTACCCCGGACAGGATGATTTTTCCATTTCTTTCAATTCTTCATCAGAAATTGTTCCATTAATTCGAGCACCCACTGCTTCAAACATATCATGTAGGTCTATTTTTCTCCCTTTGTGATTTCCAGCAAGCATAGGACCACCACTAATTACTATTGCGGGTATATTTAACCTTAAGGCAGCCATCAACATACCTGGAACTATCTTGTCACAATTTGGTATAAGAACCAATCCATCGAATTTATAAGCTCTTGCGACAGATTCTATTGAATCAGCTATCAATTCTCTACTTGGAAGTGAATAATTCATTCCACTATGTCCCATAGCAATACCATCACAGATGCCTATGGTAGAAAAAGCCAAAGGAACACCTCCTGCAGCGTAAACCCCATTCTTAACGTTTTGACAAATCTCGTTAAGATGTTTATGCCCAGGAATTATATCGTTGGCAGAATTTGCTATTCCTATTATTGGTTTATTTAATTCATCATCACTAAGCCCCAAAGCGTATAGTAAGGATCGATGAGGAGCTTTAGATACACCTTTTTTTATTTCATCACTTCTATATGTTTTATTCATATAAGCCTCCTTTGCCCTTTTTCTTAAAAACCCCGATAGAATTCATTTCCTTATCCATCAAAATTAGATATTTACCAAATTGGATAGCTACCAAGAATTTTAAAGAAAGCACTCATTTCTTTTAATTCACTCAGCGCTTCTTTTACACCTTCATCATTTATATGACCTTCAAAATCTATATAAAACAGGTATTCACCTAATTGTTTTTTTGTTGGTCTAGATTCAATTCTCGTCAAATTTATATTTTTCTTTTGAAAGCTTTCAAGCATACTGTAAAGAACACCGGCTCTATTATGCTTAGGAGAACATATAATGGATGTTTTGTATTTTAAATCTTTATTTAAAGGGGGCAAATTCTTTGAACTTGTAATTACAAAAAAACGTGTTAAGTTATTATCAGAATCTTGTATATCTTCTGCTAAAACATTAGGATTATAAATCTTTATGACATTTTCAGAAGCTATAGCGGCACTATTTGTTTCTTCTTTTATTAATTCACATGCCACAGCAGTACTGGCAGTAAAAATAATTTCAGGATGGTTCAATTTATTCTTTATAAACTTACTACATTGACCTATTGCTTGCTGATGAGAATACACTTTTTTTATACTTTGCAAGTCAATATCTTCAAAAGACACTAAAAAATGTCTAACAGGAACTACACATTCTCCTACTACTAAAATGTCAGATACTTCGGAGAGTAAATCCATCGACATATTTACAGATCCCTCTACTGAATTTTCTATTGGTACGATTCCAAAATCCACAAGTTTTTCTCTAACTTTATCAAAAACTTCTGAGATAGAACTTACGGGTATAAAATCAGCTTTTTCTTTGAAATATCTAATGGATGCCATTTCACTGAAAGTCCCTTTTGGGCCCAAATAAGCGCATTTAATTCTCTCGTTGATTCCCAAATTTATTACCCCTTGAAATAAAAAGATTACGATAATAGTTTCATATTAGTATACAATTTGAAAAAAATTTCATTTTTCCTAATTACGGGTAAATATTTAAGATTATCTTAAATTATTAGCGATTATACATCCAAATCTTGATTATTGCAAGTTTTGAAAAAAATTTCACTAAAACATCTTTAAACTCCATATTTAAAAAGCTTTCTAAAATCTTGATAAAAATAGTCAATTAATGATTAAAATATTATTTACATAAAAATAACCAACTATTTACTTAAACTTATCTTCAAAAAAATTAAATCTCTTTTTGGTGTTAAAAGGTTTTTCTCAAAACCAATGAAAGATAAAAAACTTCTCAAAAACATATTTTGTCTCAAAAGTTGAGAATTAAGTTGTTAATCCAACTTAATTGTCTTTATTTATCTTAGAATGGATATAATTAGCGATAATTGAATTTTGTTTTTAAAAAAGTTCAGGTTATAATTAGTACATACAAATAAGTAAAATACTTTTTATTAAATATACAAGTGTTAATATAATTATCATACAACTTAATATTTTAATAAATTTTATCCAAAGAACGAATAATTATTTTAAAGAATATAAAGGAGTGGCGCGCAATGTACGAACAACTAAAAAAAGAATTATATGAAGCACACCTAAACTTAGAAAAATACAGATTAGTTGCATACACAAGTGGAAACGTCAGTGTTCGAATAGATAAGCATGTTATTATTAAGCCTTCGGGGGTTTCTTATGATAAATTAAAAGCTGAAGATATGGTTGTTATAGATTTGGAAGGAAAAGTTGTAGAAGGAATACTTAAACCTTCTGTTGATTCTGCAACCCATTTGTATTTATACAAACAATTAGAAGATGTTAAAAGCATAATCCATACACACTCACCTTATGCTTCTTCATTCGCTTTGCTTAATCAAGCACTTCCTGTTTATAGTACCGCTCATGCTGATGTATTTGGAACAGAGATTCCAGTTTCTAACTATGCACCTGTTGGTTCAGAAGCTATTGGAAAAGCTGTTATACAAGTAGTCAATCAAGCACGAGCGGTTCTTTTAAGCAAACATGGCGTGATAGTAATGGGAAAGGATATAAGCGAAGCGGTCAGAAAAGCAATATTTTTGGAAGAAGTAGCTCAAACTGCTTACCTTGCAAAAACAATGGGGAATCCACAGCCTTTGGATAAAGAAGAAGCTGAAAGGCTTTTCGAATTCCATCATTCACATTATGGACAAACAAAATAAGAATTTTGAGGAGGATAAACAATGTATCTAATAGGAACTGACATAGGTACTACCGGAACAAAGACGGTTATATTAGATGAAAAAGGGAATCTTGTTGCCAAAGCAGCAAAAACTTACAAAGTCAATACACCAAAGGCTTCTTGGGCAGAACAAGATGCCAATATTTGGTTAGATGCTTTTGTTGTTACGCTTAAGGAAAGTGTTGAAAAAGCTAACATAAATCCTTCTGAAATTGTGGGGGTATCTTTAAGCGGTCTTTACGGAGGATCGGGTGTTCCTGTAGATAAAAATATGAATCCTATATATCCATGCCTTATTTGGATGGATAGAAGAGCTTGGAAAGAAACTCAATGGGTTAAAGAAAACATCGCAAAAGATAAACTTTTTGAAATTACCGGAAATTATGTGGATTCTTATTTTGGTTTTACAAAAATTATGTGGATAAGAAACAATTTACCAGATGTTTGGAAAAATACGTATAAATTTGTTAGTCCAAAAGATTATGTAATTTACAAATTAACAAGGGAACTTTCAACAGATTATAGCTCTGCAGGAAATCTTGGGGGAGTATTTGATATAAGAACGAAAAATTGGTCAAAAGAGATGGGAGAAGCTTTAGGGATACCAATAGATATGCTTCCTGAAAAGATTCTACATTCTAAGGATATAGCAGGTTATTTAACAGAAGAAATGGCTAAATTAACAGGATTAAAAGAAGGAACCCCTATAATCTCTGGTGGAATAGACGCCCCTATGGCACAACTCAGTGCTGGAGTATTAAACGAAGGAGAACACGTCTTTATGGCAGGAACCTCAACTTGTTGGGGAACTCTCCTTTACGATAAAAAACCACCTACGCCACAGCTGGTAAATTATCCTTACGTAGTTAATGAAGAAAATTGCCTTTATACATTTGGTGGAAGTGCCACAACAGGAGCGTTAGTAAATTGGTTTATTGATGAATTTAGCCAGTTAGAGAAAAGTTTTGGAGATCAAGCGGGCTATTCATCATACGATCTTTTAGAACTTAAAGCAAAAAAAATACCTTTGGGAAGTGAAGGATTAATTGCTCTTCCATATTTTATGGGGGAAAGATCACCAATTTGGGATCCAGATTCAAGAGGAGTCATCTTAGGATTATCGCTTTATCACAAAAAAGAACATATATATAGAGCTTTAATGGAATCGGCAGCCTATTCTTTAAGGCATAATATGGAAACTGCAAAAAGTTCAGGCATCAATCTCAATCCTGATTGTTGGATTGTAGGAGGAGTAGCTAATTCAACCTTATGGACCTCTATATTTGCAGATGTAACTGGTTACCATATGATAAAACTATCTGACAACATAGAAGCTCCTTTAGGAGATGCATTTCTTGTGGGATTAGGAACTGGAATATTTGAAAAACCGGAAGATATTAAAAACTGGATAAAAATAGAATCCAAAATAGAAACACAAAAAGTAAATTTCAAAAAATATGATCAATATTACAAACTATTCTTAGAATTGTATGAAAACACAAAAGAAATAATGCACAAAATATCAAGATTATAAAAAACTTCGGAGGTGTGATGATGATAGTGAAAAGAAAGCCAAAAATTGGGATTTTAGGAATAATGCAAAAATTATACGATAAAACATACCCTAATATAGTTGAAACACAATCTAATTACGTTAAAGAAGTAATTAACGAATTAAAAGACGTTGCAGATTTCAAATTTACAAAACCTGCAAGAGACAGAAAAGACTTAGAAGAAATCATCGAAGATTACAACAACGATAAAGAGTTAGATGGAATAATGATTATGATGTTGACTTACAGTCCAGGCCAAAGAATCGTTCCCGCTCTCAAAAAGAATAACTTGCCGATAATGCTTGCAAACATCCAACCATTACCCTCAGTTACTCAAGAATGGAATATGGAACATCTTACCTACAATCAAGGCATACATGGTGCACAGGATAATATGAATGCAATAGTTAGATTAGGAATAAATTGCCCCGTTGTAACAGGAAACTGGAAAGAAGAAGAATTTAAAAATTTTGTTAAAGATTGGGCTTTAGCAGCGCAAGCAGCCAAAGCTTTAAAAAGAACCAGAATCGCAGTTGTTGGAAGAATGCCGGGAATGGGGGATATTACTTTTGATTCATCAGCATTACTTAAAAAGCTTGGAGTTGAAGTGGTTGATGAAAGCATGGGTAAGATCTACTCTTATCTTGAAAAGGTAACAAAAGAAGAAATTGAAAAGGTAAAAGCAGAAAATGCTAAGAACTTTGAAATCGATCCAAATATAAAAGAAGATCAGTACAACTTTGCTGCAAAATTCCAAGTTGCTATTGAAAAATTTTTGAAAGATGGAGAATACGACGGATTCAGTATTTATTTTGACTCAGTAAAAGACGACGGAAGGTTTGAGCAATTACCAATGATGGCAGCTTCTAACTTGATGGCAAAAGGATACGGATATGGAGCAGAAGGAGATGCACTCGCTGCAACAGCGGTAATTGTCGGGCATATATTAGGAGAAGTAGGACATTTTACAGAGATGTATGCTATGGACTTTGAAAGAGACTCCGTTTTTATGAGCCATATGGGCGAAGGGAACTGGAAAGTTGCAAGAAAAGATAAACCTATAAAACTCATAGACAGATTTTTAGGAATAGGAGATCTAAACAACCCACCGACAGTTGTATTCAATGTTCAACCTGGTGAAGGAACAATAGTTTCGTTAGCTCCAATTTGTGAAGGTAATTTCAGATTAGTTATTTCAAAAGGAGAAGTAATAGACAGTGAAGACTATCCAAACGTTGAAATGCCATATTTTCATTTCAAACCAGACAATGGAGTAAGAAAATCAATGACAGAATGGCTCAAAAACGGAGGAACACATCATCAATGTTTCAACATAGGAAACACAACAAGGAGGTGGGAATTGTTTGCAGAAATGGTAGGAATTGAATGTGTAAGTGTATAGAAAAACTTACAAATTTTGTGGAGGTGGAGGTGGAGAAAGTGAAGAAAAGTTTTATTGTAGTTTTAAGTTTGATTTTAGTAGGAGTGGTGTTTGGGCAAACATTTCTTTTAAGTCCAAAGTCTTTAAACAACGCATATTGGTTTGCTGTTGAAAATGGTATGAAAGATGCCGCAAAAGTTCTTGAAGTTAGGGCTATTTTTGATGCCCCTATTGAAGCAGATGCTGCGGAACAAGCTCAAAAGATAAATAGTTATATCAGTAGTGGAGTTAATGGAATTGCTATTTCACCAAATGATCCAGCCGGAATAGAGATTGTCGTTAGAAACTCTTTAAATAGAGGTATTCCTGTAATTACTTTTGATTCAGACGCACCTAATAGTGGAAGATATGTTTATTTGGGAACAAATAATTATAATGCAGGATATGAAGCCGGTAAATTAATGGGAGAGAAAATATTAAGCGAAAAACCTGGCCAAGAAACTATTAATTTAGCTATTTTAACTGGAGGATTAGCAGCATTAAATACTAATGAACGTATCGCTGGTTTTAAAGATGCCCTAGCAGAATTTGAAAAAGAAACCGGAATAAAAGTAAATTATGTTGCAGATCCTTTTCCCACTGAAGATGATGTAGCAAGAGCTGTTCAAATAGTAAGAGATGTTGAAAGAACATATCCAAATTTAGATGGATGGTTTACTGCAAATGCAAATATATTACTTGCGCCTAATCAAACAGTTATATCTGCTTTTGGGGGAGAACAAAAAATGAAAGATAAACTAATAGTTGGATTTGATACACTTCCTCAACAACTAGAATTGGTTAAAGCTGGTCTGGTAGACGGGTTAGTAGGGCAAAGACCTTACGATATGGGTTATTTATCTCTAACGGTATTGTATATGATGGACAAAGTTGGAGTTGAAAATGTATTAAAGATCTTACCTACTGTTGAAAATGAAGATGGGACCATTGATTATATTATAGATACAGGAGTCGATATCATCACTTCAGAAAATGTTGAAGAGTTTATAGAATTCGCAGAAAGAATATATTCCAGATAACCAATTTTCAATTTAATTTTATTCCATAGGTCTAAGTTTTGGCCTATGGAATATTCAATAAAGAAATTGAATTTTTTCTAAGATTCTCTAGTATTTTACTTAGCTTAAAATAAACAAAAAGTATAAAGGTGGGAAAAAATAAAATGCAGAAAATAAAGAGAATTTTTGAAATTAAAGAAATTGGTATTTTACTAATTTTATTAGTATTAATGTTGTTTCTATCAATAGCTACAGATACTTTTTTCACTGCAGGAAATATTTTTGATGTGCTTTTAAATAGTTCATTTATTGCTGTTATGGCTTGTGGAATGACAATGGTTATAATAACAACAGGCATTGACTTATCGGTTGGTTCTGTAATGGGTTTTGTAGGAATGTTTATGGCAATAATGATGGTAGACTTTTCTTTACCACCAATTTTAGCTATTATATTAGGATTAGCTGTAGGAACATTATTTGGTTTTATAAATGGATTATTGGTAACAAAAGTAAAACTTCCACCCTTTATTACAACCCTTGGAATGATGAGTGTAGGAAGAGGTTTAGCTTATGTTCTTAGCGGGGGATGGCCTATTTCTGGTTTCCCGGATAGCTTTATGATTAGTGGTCAAGGTCACTTTTTAGAAATACCTTTACCTGTTATATATCTTTTAGTAATAGCTGTTGTGTCGCACATTTTCTTAAAATATACTGTATTAGGCAAACATATATTTGCAGTTGGAGGAAACGAAAAAGCTGCTAAATTAGTTGGAGTAAAAGCTGAAAAAGTTATATTAACCGCATATGTTATAAACGGGTTTTTAGCAGCTATGTCAGGTTTTTTAATGACTTCTTGGTTAGGGATGGCTCAACCAAATGCTGGACAAGGTTATGAATTAGATGTAATTGCAGCTACAGTTATAGGGGGTACTAGTTTATCTGGTGGAGAAGGTAGTATTCTAGGGGCAGTTTTAGGAGCTTTGATTATGGCCACATTAAGAAATGGAATGATCTTATTAAGGGTTTCATCTTTTTGGCAAGAAATAGTAATAGGTGTAGTAATTGTTGCCGCTGTAGCATTAGATAGAATGAGAAGCAGAGGCGAGGAAGAATGAGCGAAGAAATTATCCTAAGTATAGAAAATATAAGTAAAAATTTTCCTGGAGTACAAGCTCTAAAAAATGTTTCGCTCTCTCTAAAAAAAGGAGAAGTTTTAGGACTTGTTGGAGAAAATGGTGCAGGGAAATCTACGTTAATGAAAATAATAGCAGGAGTTTATACACCAAATGAAGGAAAAATATTTTATCTTGGAAAGGAAAAAAAATGGAATCATCCATCTGAACCTTTAAACGAAGGTATAGTTACAGTTTTTCAAGAATTATCTATAATTTGGAATTTAACTATAGCTGAAAATGTATTTTTAAATGATGAGCCTGTTAAAAATGGAACTTTTATTGATTATAAGACCATGGTTAATCAGGCTAGAAAATTATCAGAAGATATGGACTTAAATGTAAAAGTGACAGATCTAGCAAAAAGATATCCTGTGGCTGTTCAACAGATGGTTGAAATAATGAGAGCTGTTTATAAAAATGCGAATATAATAATAATGGACGAGCCTACTTCTTCTCTCACAGATAACGAGGTCCAAAAACTCTACGGAATAATAAAAGATTTAAAAAATAGAGGAGTATCAGTTATATATATTTCACATAGATTAGAAGAAATCTTTGAAGTTACAGATAGAGTTGCTATCCTTAGAGATGGAGAACTTGTTGATTGTTTGGAAACAAGCGAAGTATCTTCAGATAATTTGATAAAAGCTATGGTTGGTAGAGAAGTAAAAAACTTTTATACTTATAAATCTCATGAAATTGGTAAAGAATTACTAAAAGTAGAAAATTTTAGCGGGAAAGGATTTAAAGATATAAATTTTTCTGTGCACGAAGGAGAAATCTTAGGTTTTTCTGGATTAGTTGGAGCAGGTCGAAGTGAACTTATGGAAACTATTTTCGGATTCAGGGAAAAAACTTCCGGAAAAATTTATTTTCAAAATAAAGAAGTGGAAATTAATGGTCCTAATGACGCAATTCAATTGGGAATAGGTTTTGTCCCCGAAGATAGAAAAGATGCGGGTTTATTTTTGATACATAGTGTAAAAGATAATATTTGTATTTCTATTTTAAATAATATCGCAAAAAAATCTTTTGTGTCTCCTTCAAAAATAACAGAACAAGCAAAAAAATATGTTGATATCTTAAATATAAAAACTCCAAGTGTTAATCAAAGGGTTATCTTTCTCTCTGGAGGGAATCAGCAAAAGGTTGTATTAGCCAGATGGTTAGCAACTTCTCCTAAATTACTTATTCTTGATGAACCAACAAGAGGAATAGATGTAGGAGCAAAAGCAGAAATATACCGTTTTGTTTCTAATCTATCAAAAGAAGGAGTAGGGATTATTTTTGTCTCTTCTGAACTTCCTGAAATATTGCAATTAAGTGATAGAATCGCAGTTATGAGTTATGGGAGGTTGGCTGGTATTTTAGAAAGAGAAGAAGCCAGTCAAGAAAAAATAATGAGCTTAGCTACTGGAATGGCAGAAAAAATAATCAAAAACTAAAGAAAATTTTTATTAAAAATGGCCGCTATATTCGAATAATTTTTAGGGGGAATAATAAAATGACTTTATTTAAAAGTGTTAAGAATAGAACAATTACAATTATTGTTGTAATTTTTATTTTTTTTACTGCGGCTATTGGTTTTAACTTATTAGCTTTATTTTCTTCTAATAAAGGATTAGAAACATACAAAATTTTATCAGATCAAACAAACAGTATTTCAGAAATCGAATTGAATTTTTTTAATGCTTCTTTAGCTTCAAAAGATTATTTTATTATTTATGACAATGAAACAAAAGATTTATTTTTTGAAAGTATCAATAGCATAAAAGATTCGTTACAAGATTTTGAACCAAATCAGGAGATACCGATCAAAGATTTTCAAGAATATATTTCTAGTTATGAAAATAGTTTCAATGAAATAGTAAAATTAAACGAGGAAAAAAGATATTTAGTAGATCAAAACTTTAATATCAAGATTAATGACTTAAAGGCAAGTATGCTTGATTTTCAATTGAGATTTTCAGAAGAAGGACTTTATACTTTTTCTTCATATATAGTTAAAATTGATGAAGTAATAGACAATATAATTTCACACACACAAGTTTATTTTACTTCTCAGTCTCTTGGAGATAAAAATACAATATTAGAAATGTTTGATCAACTAAATTCTCAATTATCTTTAGTTCAATATGTTTTGCCTACAGATGAATCAATACAATTTATTGTTCAAATTCAGAATCTTACCAGTGAAGTGTTTGATACTTTCAACCAAATAGTTACAGCAATCGAATCACAAGACCCAATAATACAAGAAATGGAAGAATTAAGGGTAGAAATAATAAACCTTTTAGAAGAACAAAGGGCTCAATTAAAAATCCAGCAAGACACGTTAGGACCAACGCTCATAGAAGAAAACCAAAAAGCGATAATGCTCACGATAA
>NZ_AUPM01000056.1 GCF_003265365.1 Petrotoga sp. 9PW.55.5.1
CGTTATTATGTTCTGTTTGTCTCTCTTTTTAAATCTTCTACTTTTATTTTATCTGTTATTTCTTTTGGTAGAAAGGCTTTTAGAAAGTCATAGAATATTTCATTGTCTTCAAAGAGTTCTTTGAATATTGAGTCTTTGTTCGACATTGTTCTTCTCCTTTGTTTGTAGGATTGAGGTCATCTATTTAAATTATACCATAATAGTGATGGTTTTAGTTTGGAAAGTAAAATTCACCTTTTGTGAAGTAGAAATAGCTTTATTTAATAGAGTATTTGAGAAGTATTTTGGTTCAATTCCCCTTCCTCGAAGGGGTGGATGCAGCGTTTTATGCTGCAGACGGGGTAGTCACTCTTTAATTTGCTTTTAGCAAATCTGTATTTGTCAACCTAAGAATCACAATTAAATGTTACTGAAATGATAACATATCCTTCTTGATAAATTCTTTATTTTTTCCTGTATTTACTGTATTTATCTTAGCAAAGGCCAGTTCGTTATTAAGCTTGTTTTTCTTCTTTGAACCTTACGAAAAAAGAAATAATAAAAGAAACTGCCATCAGCAAAGCAGGAAAAACTGAAATCATAAAACGTGCAGCTAAATCAGGATGTTCCCCTGGATTATTACCATCAACAAAACCGAATATCAGTGTAACTAACAATAGTACTAAACTTTTTGCTAACCCTGAAAAATGTATAATAAACTGAAAACCACTAAAATAGATCCCTTCACGCCTAAGGTTTGAAGCTTTTGCGTCCGCATCTATCACTTTTGCATATATCAAATCAATATTGGCAGTAACTCCTGCAATCCCAACGCCTATAAGAACACCTGCAATCATAGAAAAAACTAAAGATTTAGCGGAGAAGATTGGTATAACTGCGATTCCTAAAAATAACAAAGAAGTACGCCACGCTGTCAAAGCCCCAAGCTTATCTATTACTTTAACCCACAAATACATAGCTGGAATAGCTGTTATAAATACAGCGCCTGTTAAATAAGCCGCATTAGCCTCGCTTAAACCTAAGGTATATTTGATGAAATAAGGAATACTTAACAGTAGTATCGCAAGCGAAGCTTGATAAAAAAAGTTAGTTAAACTAACTGCCCAAAAATTTTTGTTTGCCATTACGGCCTTTAAAGATTCTTTTAAAGTTGGAGCTTCACTTTCTATATATTCAGGTCTTTCGTGAATACTAAAAACTGCAATTAGATAAAAAAACATACCTATTAGTATCATGAAAGTAGCTGTTATGGAATATCCATATCTTTCAATTAAGATAGGAGCTAATGTTACTCCCACAATTAATCCGACAAATTGAAAAGCTTGTCTTAAAGCATTTGATCTTGTCCTTATTTTACTATCTATAAAAAGTTCCGGAAATAGTGAATGATAATTAACCGAAGCAATAGTAGATAAGGTTTCAGTAAACATAGAAAAAATGGCAAAATAAACAACTAATAAAAAAACCTTTCGAACTGATAAAGGAGGCGAGAATAAAAAAATATACGATATACAATATAGCGGTACAGATATTAACATCCAGGGTTTACGCCTACCTATTTTGGTACGAGTACGATCGGAAAAATATCCAAAAAGAGGGTCGTTTATAGCATCCCAAATAGTAGCAAAAACTGTAATCAACGATATCATTGTTAACGAAATACCTAAAACATCGTTATAAAAAAATACTAAATATGCCCCTATCATCTGTCCTGGAATTGTAATGCCTAACATTCCTAAGGCATATGGGAAAGGATGAGTTTTACGATAAGAAATGCTATTTATTGTACTAATTTTATCCCTCCTATGAATTCTTTCTTTGCTCACTTTAGAAATTTTAAAACTTAAGTTTTATTAATATTTTAGTTTTAAATTTTTTAAAAAATACTTCCCTAACTATAATCCTTACTAACTCCGAATTTCTTTAGCTTTTTCGGTACGAATACCGAAGAATACCTCACACCTTGTCTTTACGTTTTAGTGAATTTACCTCTCTGGGGAGAGGAATTACACTTAATTTAACTTTGGCTTAATTACCTACACCATTCGCGAGAGAACCATTTGTAATTATATCCACATGGCTTCTTCAAAACAATGCAACATTATTGGAAATAAAACTTTAAAATTTTCAGCATATTTGCATCCTATTTTTTCTCCATATACATTCGCTTTTAATCCAAAATATTGTTGAATAATTAAAAAGAATTCTTTTGTAATTTGACTTTTATGAATTTTAATAGCTTCCATTTTTTTCTCCCAAAAATCATCAACAGAAACATACTGATTAGGGTACGCGGTAAAGAAAAAAGCAATTAAAGCTTTAGGATTTAAACTATTAGCTGCTGCCTGTGCCGTAGCTAATCCACAAATTTTATGATCTTGATGAGTTTCATAAGGTAAAAATGGATCTACCGTTAAAATTAAATCAGGCTCAACATTTTCAATATTTTTCTTTAAATCATTTCTTACATCGTTTATATCGTATCTCCCACCATCAGGATAGTTTAACCAAATAATTTGATCAACACCCAATAATTCTGCAGCATTTTCTTGTTCCTTCTTTCTTATCTTGGCTGTTTCTTCACGGCTTTTTCCCTTAATCCCCGCACCTCCTTCTGTAACCATGAGATAAGTAACCCTTGAACCTAATGATTTTAATTTTGCAATAGTTCCCCCTGCCCCTATTTCTCCATCATCTGGATGAGGAAGAATACACAACACATTACGTTTATCTTCTATTTTCGGAATAGGGAGCATTTTCTTTAAACTTTGTAGAATTTTTTCCTCCATATAAAATCATCCCCTTTAAAAGATTATTCACCACTTTAGAAATTTCAAAACTTAGATTTTTATAAAATTTAACTTTTTTGTTTTGTGAAGTCAAGGAGAGGCAAGAGGGCTCCGCCCTGAACCCATTTTAAATTCAAATACGTATTTTTAGAAACACTTCATTTATAAAGTCTCTATCTAATGTGCCTAACCATATTCTACTAATCAATCTATTCTATGTTTTTGGGAACAATGTAACCATAAGCAGTTGCATATGTAATGTAATAGACCTTGTCCGGCGACTACAATCTTCCACTATTTTAATGTTTCCAAAATATGAACTTAACTCTCAAATTTAAACAAATCTTTGATTTCTTTGTTAGATAGTTCTGTTATCCAATTTTCCCCACTTGTTATTATGTTTTCAGTTAATTCTTTCTTTTTTTCAAGAATTTCATTAATTTTTTCTTCAAAGGTGTTTAAAGAAATAAATCTGTGCACTATAACATCTTTTGTTTGGCCTATTCTGAATGTTCTATCTGTAGCCTGGTTTTCAACAGCAGGATTCCACCATAGATCATAATGAATTACATGATTAGCTGCCGTAAGGTTTAAGCCAGTTCCGCCTGCTTTTAAAGAGAGTATCATTATTGGATATCTATGCTTGTTTTGGAAATTGTTAACAAGTTCATCGCGTTTTTTTCTGTTTAATTGACCATGAAAAAACAACGGTTCGATTTTAAGTTCTTTAGAAATAATTTCTGATAATATATCTCCCATTTCCTTATAATGTGTAAATAATACGGCCTTTTCGTTTTTTTCTATAATATTTTGTATTAAATCCATAAGTTTCTCAGTTTTTCCTGAATCAAGCGCTTTGGGAATGCCTTTTTTTGTGTAATTTACTGGGTGATTACATATTTGCTTTAGAGAAGTTAGCAGCTTAAATATTAATCCTTTTCTTTTAATGCCGTTTTCTTGCATGGCTTCTAGTTCTTCTTCAATATTTTCTACAACTTCTTTGTATAGCGCTATTTGTGAAGGCTTTAGATAAATGTATTCGTTGTATGTAAATTTTTCAGGTAAATCTTTTATTATATTTTTATCCGTTTTTATTCTTCTTATTAAAAATGGATTAATCATATTTTGAAGTCTTTCTATTGCTTTTGTATCGCCGTTTTTTTCAATGGGATTTGCAAACAAAGTTACAAAACTTTTTTTCTTTCCCAAGTATTCAGGCATCAAAAAATCATAAATACTCCACAGTTCAGTTAGCCTGTTTTCAATGGGTGTTCCAGTCATAGCAATCCTTCTTAAGGCTTTTAAAGATTTTACTGCCTTTGTTTGTTGTGCATCAGGATTTTTAATATTCTGAGCTTCATCAATAACTACCAAAGAAAAATTTTTTTCTTTTAAGAATTTTATGTCGTTCCTTACAATACTGTATGTTGTTATAATGACTTCGGAACTGTCTGGGAATTCTCTATTCATACCATGATAGATACTCACTTTAAGATTCGGAGCGAACTTTTCACATTCCTTAAACCAATTCCCAACGAGAGTTGTTGGACATATAATTAAAACAGGTTCTTTTAGATTATTCTCTTCTTTCATTTTTAATATAACTGAAATAACTTGTACAGTTTTTCCGAGCCCCATATCATCAGCAATACATACGTTGAACCCTTTATTAATATTCGTATAGAGCCACCTGTACCCCGTTTCTTGATAAGGCCTTAGTTCTGCTTTGAGGTATTTTGGTATTCTTACCGGAGATATTTTTCTTAAATCTTTTAAGAATTCTTCAAGGTTGTTATCTAAGATTAACGGCAAGCCGTTAATTCGGCGGGATAGTATAACTTTTAATGCTTCAAAATTCGACGTAATTTTTATTTTTTCTATCTTTTGCATTATAGATTCAAATTCATCGGGAGCTAAAAAAACATAATTTTCTTTAATTTTAACTATTCCTTTTGTTTTTTCTGCTAAAGTCTTAAACTCTTCGAGAGAAATTTCAGATTCTCCAACTACTATTTTGTAATCGAAATCTAGTAGTTGACCTAAAGAAAGGAAAGAAAGATTGTTAGTAGAAGAGCTAGCTTTTACAGCCAATTTCGGTCTTGAGATTTTTTGGAGGCCTTTTGGGGCTAGTATCTCAACGTTTAAAAGTCTGAGTATTGGCATCGCGTTTATCATTATTTCACTTAGTTGCTGTGGAATAACTGTTATTTTTGAACTTTTTTTCTTTAAAAACTGCCCAAAGAATTCAGCGTATTTGGCAATAGTAGCGATTTCTTTCAATACATCTGATTTTCCTTCTTCGTTACTTTCAAAAAAGGTTTTAATGTCTGTATATGTATCAAAAGGTTCGTCTTTTCTATATATATCAAGAGAGAGGTTGAAAAACATCTCTCCAATTTCTTCCAAGCTTATTACCAATTGATGTTTGCTTTGTCTTAAAAACAAAGGTTCGAGGTAATTTTTAATGCTTTCATATGTTCTTTTTTCTTCAAACTTTTCTGCTGTATAAACTTTGGATTTAAAAAACACTTCAGTTATCTTATTTTCTTTTTCTACCGTATAATATTTTGCTATTATGTATTTTATGTACTGTGAAATAAGGTATTCAACTACTTTATCTTTTTTCATATATTGATCTTTTTCGTTTACTACAATTCCAGTTGGAACGATTGATTTGAGATAATCAAGATATTCTTTTACATAATCGTTAAAATCAAGTGCTAAATAGTCAATAACAAAATTGTTTTCGTCGATTTTTTTAGGAAAAGGTATGTAGGCTTTTAAGTCTATGAGATTATGTGCAAAAGAAATTATTTTTTTTAAAAATAAAGATTGTTCACTATCACCATCATTTTGGATAAGAGAAATGCTTTCAAATAAATCAAAGAAATCTTGACTTGTACTTTCAAAATGATTGTTGACTTTTTTTAATTTGGCTTCTTTTATTTCTTCTCCTTTTAAAATTACTTTGGGAGTTATGGGAGAGTATAAGAAGTTTATATCAGAATCTTTGAAATAAGGGTTGACTTCCTCTGTTATATTTTCAGTATTTTCTAACAATATTCTAGGCAATTTATTGTACATATTTAACAGAAGAGTTTTGAAGTCGTATCCATCGTAGAAATATGCTTCATCTGGTAATAGTTTTATTACCTTTTCAATTTCGTATTGTTCGTAAGATACTTCCGGTTGTTTTTTAGGGATTGATTTTTCTTCGATCTCATTTGTAAAAAGTGGGTCTGTGTTTTTCCCTGTTTCTTCAGCAATTTCCATTAATTCTTTTTTTTGCATACCACGCATTTCAAAAATTAGAAACGGATCTTTATCTATTTCATCGGCTATAATATAATAAACCGCGGCCAAATGTTTACAAGGGTTTGCCCAATCAGGGCAGGAACAATGAGCGTCTATATCGTCCCAACTTTTTGGAAATAATTCAACGCCCTCTTCTTGAGCGATAACAAGAAGTTCGTGAGGAAGGTTACCACTTAATAACATCGCTGATAGGTCAAGCCTTTCGTTCAAAATCTTTTTAATCTTTTCCTTTTCTTCATTTGTGAAAAGAGGTAATGAAATTTTTTCTCTGTAAGGATTTGGTCTTGTTCCCTGTACCCTTGCTGCTATCTTAAAGTTTTTTTGAATCTTTATTTCTAAAACAGAGCCGTTTTTTGCATACCTCCTCCCACGTGGTAGTCTGTTTGTATCCACATCTATCTTCTCAAGAGCTTCTACCCATTTTTGACCCCACCAGCTTTTACCAAAAACATATTTTCTTCCCATATCTTACTCCTTTTTTTTAAATCTTCATTCTAGAAAAAAATTTAATCATACTTCAAAATATTGAGGATTTGTTGGTATAAAAAAGAACTCTTCGGGTGTTTCTTTATTTACTAAAAGTCTTATGGGTTTACCTTCGTATTCGCATTCTACTAAATCATGAGTTGAATCGTATATATAGCTTTCAATGATCTTTGCTTTAAAACCCTTTTCTTTAACTTCTATTTCTTCTGGTCTAAAACATAGTTTGTATTTTTCACCTTTGATTTCAACGTCTAGGGTATTTAACCCCAATCTGGAAGTTAGCTCCATAGATTTTAAGTTAGCTGGATTTTTGTAAACGTCGAACGTCTCGCCAAATTGTAATATTTCTCCATCATTGATTATTGCTAAATAGTCACTGACTGATAAGGCATCCTCAGGATCGCTAAAAACAATTACTGTAGTTTTTCCTAACTCGTGAATGAATTTCTTTAGTAAAGCTCTCATCTCAACGTGAATTTTTCTATCCAGTTGACTCAACGGTTCATCAAGTAATAACAACTTACAATCATGTAATTTTTCTCTACCAAAAGCAATTAATTGTTTGATTCCTTCGGGTAATTCATCAGGTCTTAATTCTAAGTAATTAGGCAGACCATTAAGCTCTTTTGCAGCTTTTATCGCTTCTGAATATACTTCTTTCTTCTTTTTGCCACTGATGTACAACGGAAAGCCTAGGTTTAATTTTGTATCTAAATGTGGAAAAAGCGCATAATTTTGAAAAACAAACCCTACTTTTCTTTCTCTAGGTGAGTACTTTTCGATTCGCTCATTATCAAATGTTATAGTTCCAGAATCCGTTTTGTTTAAACCTGCTAAAGTTCTTAAAAGAACTGTTTTCCCTGATCCTGAAGGGCCTAAAATTGCCAAAACATTTCCAGCGGATAATTCAAAAGAGATATCTTTTAATTTAAATTCTCCAACATGGGAGTTTAAATTTTCAACCTTCAAAGAAACATTGTTAGCTATCGATACCATCTTTTTTCACCCCCTTTTTAAAAAGTTTTTACAATCTTAAGCTTACACAAAAATTATAGCATATTTGTTTTCAATTTGACTTTCAAATTATATTGTATTAAAATATGTACATAATAAGAATGATAGTAATGGGAGGAAAAGATGGAGGATAATAATTTCAAAAGTGGTTTTGTGGCTTTAGCCGGAAAGCCCAATGTTGGGAAATCCACCTTGATAAATGCTTTAATGGGTCAAAAGGTAGTTATAGTTTCAGAAAAGCCCCAAACTACGAGAAATAGAATAAATTGTATTTTAACTGAAGCGAATTATCAAATTGTTTTTGTGGATACCCCAGGGATACACAAACCGTTAAAAAAAATTGGAGAATATATGGTTAATATTGCTGTTAACGCTTTAAAAGGCGTTGATGTAATTCTCTTTATGATAGATGCCACAGAAGGTGTTAGAAATTCAGACTTAAGAGTAGCTGAAATAGTTAACAAATCAAAAATTCCTACTATTTTATTAATTAACAAAATAGACCTTCTAAAAAATAGATCAAAAGTAAAAGAAATGGCAGAAATTATAAAAGGAGAATGTTCAAACATTGTTGAAACTTTGGAAATCTCTGCAGTAACTGGCGAAAATCTTTCAAAACTTAAAGAATGTATAATAAATCTCTTACCCACTGGCCCACAATATTATCCAGAGGATATGATTACTGATAAACCTTCAAGGTTTATAATCGCTGAATTGATAAGAGAAAAAATATTCCTTCTAACAAAAGAAGAAATTCCACATTCAAGTGGTGTGGTTGTTGAAGAATTAAAGGAAAGAGAGAACGGAATGTTGTATGTAAGAGCAGAGATATATGTCGAGAAGAAAAGTCAAAAACCAATTATAATTGGAAAAAATGGTAGTATGATAAAAAATATCGGCCAACAAGCCAGAAAGGATATAGAAGAACTCTTTGAAAAAAAGGTTTTTTTAGACCTGTATGTAAAAGTTCGCGATAAATGGCGCGATGACAAAAATATTCTAAATAATATTATGGAATATAAAATGGAAGAAGTAAAAGACAAATAATATGAGTATATATTTTAGTCTAATCTGAAAGCTTTGTCTGCTTCTATAATCTCATTTGCAACGTCTACTATTTTTTTATTTGAGTTTCTGCTCTTCTTTTGAAGAAATTTCATAGCTTCGCTTTCACTTAACTGTAATCGTTCCATAACTATTCCTTTCGCTCTTTCTATTATTTTTCGAGATTCTAAAGCTTCTTTTGTGGTTTCTAGCTCGCTTTTAAGCTCTTTTATATCTTTGAATCTAGAAAGGGCTATTTCTATTGCTGCTTTTAAATCAGATTCGTCTATTGGTTTAATCAGATATCCTAACACTCCTATATCTTTTGCTTTGCTTATTAATTCTTCATCATCATATCCGCTAACGATAATTGAGGGGACAAACTTTGTTTGAGAAATATATCTTAATGCCTCCAAACCATCCATTACAGGTAAATTTATATCAGCTATTATTAAATCGGGGCTTTTTTCTAAAACAATTTTTACCAGCTCTTTGCCGTTAGTAGCCTCTCCTACGACTTCATAACCTAAATTTTCTAAATTATTTTTCATCCCCATTAAAATAATATATTCATCTTCAGCGATAACAATCTTTAATTTTTTCATCGAATAACCCCCCCAATATTTTTCAAACTTTTTCAATTTTTTCTTCAAAAATATTTTCTTTATCTTTCTTAAAAGGTATCTCTATGAATACTTTTGCTCCCTCATCATTTTCAGTCTTTATTTTTCCACCTAATTGTTTGGTAACTATTGAATATACGATTGACAATCCCAATCCATTATTTGTTGTGAGGTGAAAATTTTCTGGAAATCCTTTACCATTATCTGAGATTACTAATTGTATCTTTTCGTTATTATATTTACAAAAAACTGAAATTTTTCCTTTATTTTTTTCAGAAAAAGCATACTTTAAGCTGTTGGTAACTATTTCATTCACAACAAGTGCGATAGCAGATGCCTTACTATATGAAACAAAGACATTATCTAAATTATATTCAAACTCAGTTTTATCCTTTGTTCCTTTCATAAATTTTATAATCTGAATTATCATTTCTTTTAAGTTAATTATACTTCTTCCTAACTTATCTTTTGATAGTAAATCATGAACAGCGGCTATACTTTTTATTTTAGAAATCAAATCATCAAGCATTTCGTCAATATTTTTTTGAGAATCTTTTTTGAAAGACATTTTATAGAGTGACATTAAACTAATAATTGATTGTAAATTATTTTTTATTCTATGATGACTTTCTTGTAGGAGAACAGAATTTCCCATTAGTCGAGTATCATGAATAGCTAAAGCGGCTTGATGAGCAATAGTTTCTAAATATTTTATCTCCTCTTCGCTATATAGATAAAAATCTTTATAATAAATTTGTATTATACCGCTTAATCTTGATCTAATGTACAAAGGCACACAAATAAAGCTAAAAATATCTTTATTAATTTTGAAAAACTTTTCAAAACCTCTGTCTCTTTTAGTAAAATAGTAAACTTCCGAATCACTTATCAAGTTTAAGATTTCTTCTTCATTTGATACAAAATAAATATTTTTATCTTTTTTGTAAAAAGATTTTCCTATTATTGTATTTGTCTCTTCATCTAATAAAGATATACTACAAGCATCAGCTTTCATTGCTTTAGCAGCATTTTTTGCAAGTAAATTTAAAATGTCATCTAATTCGTATTCTGAAGATAAATATTCAGCTGCTTCGAATACTGACTCTATTAATTGTCTTTCTTCCCTATTTTCAGTATTATCATCGAAGCTTATTCCCATTATCTTATTGATAAGCTTTTTAGGATTATTTTTTACTTCATCTGAACTTAAAATTTCTGTTATTTCTCCATCATTCAATATTGCCATTCTATCCGCAATTTTTAAGGCATCTTCCCACTGCTTGGTTATGTAAATTACGCTTTTTCCTTCTTTTTTATGCTTTCTTATCATCGAATGTAAATTCATCAAAGAATTTAAAGAAATATTTTCAGCCGGTTCGTATAAAATTACTACATCAGGGTTCACTGAAAAAGCCCTAACAAATGCTAAATTTTTTTTTTCTTCTAAAGTAAGATTCTTTACTTTTGTATTTGGATCCAATTTCAGATTGAAACTTTTTAGGATTTTTTTTTGTCTGCTCATTATTATCTTTCCAGTGATAAAAAAATTGAAATTTTCTGTAAAAAGAAATATGCAAAAAAAGATTTTGAGAAACAGTTAAATTTCCAAATAATCTCAATTTTTGATCAACTATTTCAATCTTATTTTTTTTAAAATCAAGTAAGTTAAAATGTAGGATTTGCCCAATATGAATCAATTTACCACTTGCTGGCAAGTTACCAATTAATCCATCTATAATCGCATTCTTACCTGAACCATCCTGTCCAACAATGGTTATTACTTCTTCTTTATGCAATATTACACAGAATTTTTTTAAAACCTCTACTCCTTGATCTTTTACATAAAAGTTTTGAATTTCTAAAATTTTTTCTAACATTGCTTTTACTCCTTTATTTTCAATTTTTCATTTTTTATTATAACATTTTTAATTTATAAGAAAAAACAATTATTTGCTTTCTAATTGTAATTATTTTCCTTAAATTCATTCTAATTAAATATAATTAGATTTGACACTAAGATAAGAAAGTTATAAAATTATACCAACATGAAATTTTACGCCCATGAATGGTGTAGATATATAATTTAAAAATAAAAAGGTCATGAATGCCTTCGTATATTGAAAAATATACGAAGGCATTTTTTGTTTAAAGGAGTTTTTTCATAATCATTTTTTAAATTTTGGAAATAATTTATTGCATAATCAAAAAGATAAAATTAATGAAAGAACTTTTAAGAGAATTCCCACCATCAAAATAATTTTTAAAACATGCTAATTAAATATGTTATTTAATGTATCAATATTTTAAAGAGAGGTGATAATTATGTCTTAAAAAATGTAGAAATGAATCAAATTGATAGGTTTTTTGTTCAAAATTATTTTATGAGGAGGTAATCAAAGTGAAAAAAGGTCTATTAGTTGTAATTCTAACTGCATTGTTTAGTTTAGTAGCTTTTAGTGAAGTAGAACTAAAAACAGTTGCTTTCACTTGTCAAGATTTAGGAAATCCTTTTTTTAAACTAATGGGAGATGCTGTAACTCAAGCAGCAAAAGATATCGGAGGTGAAAACGTTCGGGTGTTAGTTGCTTCTGCTGACAATGATTTAAACAAACAATTTACGCAGATAGATGATTTTATAATTGCAGGAGCTCAAATAATAGTTTTAAACGCAGCAGATAGTGCGGGAATTGCGCCGGCAGTAAGAAGGGCGAAAGAAGCAGGTGTAATTGTTATAGCATCTGATGTAAGTGCTGAAGGTGGGGTGAATTATACATTAACTAGTAATAACTACCAAGCTGGCTATATTGTAGCAGAATACATAGCTGAAAAACTTGAAGGCAAGGGAAATGTTGTTGCCATTATAGGGGATCCTGTTTCAGCTTCTTTAGATAGAAAAAAAGGATTTGATGATGTTATGTCTAAATATCCCGACTTAAATGTTTTATCTGACTCACAAAATGGTAAAGGCAGAAGAGAATTGAGCATGATCCTTATGTCTGATCTATTAACTGCTTTTCCACACATTGATGCAGTATGGGCAGTTAATGATCCTACTGCAATTGGTGCAGAACTTGCTATAAAGCAGTCTGGAAGAGCTAATGAAATCTTTGTGGTTGGAGTTGACGGATCTCCTGAAGTTGTTGCAGCCATGAAAGAAGGAGGAAGTATTATTGAAGCTACAGCTGCTCAGGACCCATGGTATATGGCTTATCACGCTGTTGAAGTTGGATGGCAAATATTAAACGGCAACATACCAGAAGAAAAAATTGAATTAGTCCCCGTTCAACTTGTTACCAAAGAAGATGTTTTGAGTGGAAAATATACTGGTTGGCCTGTTCCTGAACAATACAAATAATTATAGGTGCAATATCCAGGAGTGTGTAAACACAACTCCTGGATATCTAAGTCAAAATAAATAAACGTGTTTTTTGGGTTACATTTAAGTTTAGAATAATTAAAAATATTTTATAAAAAGAGGAAATTCCAAAAAATAAAATTATAGAAAATTATAACCTTATACAAGATAAGAAACTAAAAAAGTCAGAGAAATTGGAGTAATTGATAAGATTTGGAATCAAAAAAATTATTTTTTACATTTCAAATTTTTTTGGAATTTCTAAAAGGTAATAGTAAAATCAGGAGGAAAATAAAAATGGAACAGAATAAAGTCTTAATTGAGATAAGGAAAGTATCCAAACAATTTCCTGGAGTGAGAGCTTTAAAATCTGTTTCTTTCAATATAATGGAAGGAGAGATTCATTGTATTGTTGGAGAAAATGGAGCAGGAAAATCAACACTTATGAAAATTCTTGGTGGGGTTGAAACAATGACTTCAGGGGAAATTTTAGTAGGTAAAAAGTCTGTGAAATTTAACAATGTTGGAGAAGCACTGAAAAGTGGAATAGTACTTATTAGCCAAGAATTAAATATTGCTGCTAATATGAAAGCGTATGAAAATATTTTTATGGGAAATGAATTAAATGAACACGGGATTCTTTCTATTAAAGAAATGAAAGAAGTTTCGAATAACTTGTTGAGAAGTTTGGGTGCCGAATTTCCAGTAGAAGTGTATGCTGAAGAACTAAGTGTCGCTGAGCAACAGCAAATTGAAATTGCAAGAGCTTTGCATTATAATAGCAAAATACTAATAATGGATGAACCAACAGCATCTCTATCGGAAAAGGAAACAGAAAAGCTTTTTAATGTAATGAAAGAATTGAAGAAAAAAAACATTACTATTATTTTTATAAGTCATAGACTTTCAGAAGTTATGAAAATAGCAGATTCTGTAACAGTCTTAAGAGATGGAGAGTATATAGGGACATTGCAAAAAGATAAACTGGAAGAAGAACAGATAGTTAAATGGATGGTTGGAAGAACTTTAAAAGATTATTATTATCATAAATATAATGATAAATTACCAGATAAAGAATATATTACATTTAAAAATTACTCCGATAATAAAAAGGTATTTGACGTTTCTTTTTCTGCTAAAAAGGGAGAAATATTAGGCATTGCAGGATTGGTTGGAGCAGGGCGTACTGAGCTTTTTAACTTAATATTTGGGATTAATAAAAAAACTAGTGGCAAGTTATTTTTAAATGGCAAAGAATTATTTATAAAAAATCCGTATAATGCAATTGAAAATGGTTTGGGGTATATTCCAGAGGACAGAAAAAAACAAGGTTTGTTTTTAGAATTATCTGTTGCATTTAACTTAACGATTAATATCATGGATACTGAATTAATATCAAAATATAATATTATAAGTAAAAAGAAAATGATTGAAGAAGCAAGTAGAATCGTAAACTTAAGAAATATAAAGACTCCAGATAGTAATAGAGAAGTTAAATATTTATCAGGAGGGAATCAACAAAAAGTATTATTATCTCGATGGTTGGCAACAGAGCCAGATGTTATTTTTTTAGATGAACCCACAAAAGGAATAGATGTCGGAGCCAAGAGTGAAATTTATGAGTTAATTGGTGAATTAAGTATTAAAGGAGTAACAATTATATTTATATCAAGTGAGTTGCCAGAAATTATAGGCCTTTCTCAACGAATTCTTATTATGCATAACGGAAAGATAAGTGGAGAGTTAACAGAGAAAAAAGATTTTACACAAGAAAATATACTTAAATATGCTGCAGGACTTAAATAATCTAAACAAATTCCTGAAAGGAGCCAATTATAATGGAAGAAAAAAATTTAAAAAAGAGTGAAAATAATATAGTTAAAGACCGAGTAAAAACTGTTATGAGGGATTTTGGGATTTTACCAATTTTAATAGTGGTAATAATTATTTTTGCTTTAATGTCTCCTAATTTTGCAACTTTCTCTAATACTATGAATATCTTAAGAGCTACTTCAATTAATTTGGTAGTTGCTGTAGGGATGACTTTTGTTATTTTAACGGGGGGAATTGATTTGTCGGTAGGATCAACGGCGGCTTTAGCAGCAGTTGTTGCTCTTAAGGTTTCATTGACTCCTTCTGCAATTTTATCTGTTCCCACGGCTTTATTAATAGGAGCAGGAGCAGGTTTGATAAACGGACTTTTAGTTGCCTATGTGGGTATTCCTCCGTTTATTGCTACTCTTGGAGCCATGACTTATCTTAGAGGGGCTTCTTTCCTTCTAGCAAATGGTGTTTCTATTATAAATAGCAATCTAAATTTTGCTTGGATAGGGAATGGTTATTTAGGTCCAATACCTTGGTTAGCAGTGATCGCACTTCTTGCAGTTTTTATAGGTGCTTGGATATCAAAAAAAACTGTATATGGTATGAGAATATATGCAGTAGGAGGCAATTTAGAAGCTGCTAAATATACAGGAATAAAGACAAAAAGAATTTTAATGTCTGTTTACATTATAAGTGGTTTAGCTAGCGCTCTTGCTGGTATAATGATCGCGAGTAGAATGTATAGTGCAAATGGTTTAATTGGTCAAGGATATGAATTAGATGCTATTGCAGCAGTTATTATAGGAGGAACAAGTTTTACGGGAGGAAAAGGAACTCTTGTAGGGACACTTTTTGGAGCTATACTTATGGGAGTATTGAATAACTGGATGACATTAATGGGAATTTCCTATTATTGGCAACAAGTCGTTAGAGGCTCAGTAATTGTAATAGCTGTTATAGTTGATACTTTAAGAACAAAATATTCCAGAAGTTGAATATATAATTAAACACAAATTGATTTTGAGAGGTAATATTATGAAAATATCTGGAGTTGGATGTTGGATAGTTGATTATATTTATAAAGATATTAACTTTTTAGATTTTTCAACGAAGAAATACGCTAGTAAAGATGGTAAAAATGGTATTATAATTGGCGAAGCTAATCTTGTTAATGAACTGGAGAATTATTTTAATGAATCTATAAATCACATTATAAATGATATATCAAAAGGTCAAAAACCTATCAAAAGATTAGGCGGAGTAGCAATTATTGCAACAATAGGGGCTTCACAATTACTATACGATTTTAAAGATATAGATTTTTATTATTATGCTAATATTCCCGATACTACTATAGGAAAATACGTGTATGACACATTAAAAAATACCCCCCTTTCTTTGGAGCACATTCAAATTAAAAAAGGACAAGATACCTTAACTTATATACTTTGTGAAAAAGAAAAAAATGGAGAATCTTCTCGTACTTTCATCGGTTCTCCTCACATCCATCCTTCAACAGCTTTAAAAGTACAACAGCTTAGCAATGATTTTTTTTTGAGTGATATTAATTATTTTGGTCATATAGCTTGGGAATATATAGTAAATAATGACTTTTCTTATATTTTAAAAAAATGTAAAAAAAATAAAAATATTACAATTGTTAGTACTGCAAGTGATGCGTCAATGAGAAATAAAAAAAGATGGATTTTGGGTGATTCTGATGATGTATACAATTTTATTGATTTTATCATTATGAATAAATCGGAAGCGCTTCATTATAGTGGAGGGAATGATTTATATGATGCTTTAAAATTTTTTAAGTCTTTTCCAATAGAAGGAATACTAATTACTGACGGTACAAACCCAACATATATTTACAGTAGAGGAAATATGTCTTTTCCATTTGAAGGATTTATTCCTATAGCTGAGGATATCATTAACGATAAAGAGAGAGGCATACTTTCAAAAGGAGATACTGTAGGATGTGGAGATAATTTTGTAAGTGGTGTAATTGCTTCAATTGCTTTACAATTGACGAACAATAACAAGCAAATAGATTTAAAAGAAGCCGGTATATTAGGAAATATAAATGGAGCTCTTGCTTCAACAATTCACGGAGGATTTTATGAAGAAAATATACAAGGAGAAAGAAAAAAGATTGTTGAAAATTATTACTACAAATATAAAATTAAAAATGAATAAAAGGAGAAGATTTTATGGCTATTGTTAATTTAAGAGAAGTATTAACAGACGCAAATAAAAGGAATTATGCAGTGGGATGTTTTAATACAATAAATTATGAATCAGTACGAGGAGTTCTTGAAGCAGCAGAAGAAACTAGATCTCCAGTAATAATTGGTATTGCCGAATCTCAACTTGTTGATGTGGACCTTTTTTCCATTATGAATATTATGACTTATGAAGCAAAAAGATTTTCAATCCCCATAGTTATTCATCTTGACCATGGGACTACTTTTGAAACAATAAGAAGAGCTATAGAATTGGGGTGTAGCTCTGTTATGTATGATGGTTCTTCTTTGCCTTTAGAAGAAAATATAAAAAATACCAAAAAAATTGTTGAATACGCAGCGTCCTTAAATGTGTTTGTAGAAGCCGAAGTTGGCGAAATGGGGAGTGAAACTAAAGAGATTTCACTTGAAAGAGCAGAAGAAACAGATTTATTATTGGCATTAGAATTTGTAAAACATGTTACTGTAGACGCTTTGGCAGTATCTTTTGGTACAAGGCACGGTATAACCAGCGAAACCCCAAAGCTGAATATAAAATTATTGGAAGAAATTCATAAAAAATTGAACATTCCTTTAGTAATGCACGGAGGATCAGGGCTAAGACAAGAAGATTATAAATGTGTTATAAAAAATGGGATTAGAAAAATCAATTATTTTAGTTATGGATATTTAGAAGTTGCAAACAAAATACGAAACTTAATAAACAAAAGTCCTTCTATTTTGTATGATAAAATTTCCTATTTTTCAAAAGAAGCATTTAAAGAAGTTTACAAAGAAGTAATGAAAATGTTTGAATGTGCAGGGAAGGCTTGATAATAATGAATACTTTAGGAATAGATTTTGGTACAACTTCATATAGTGCTTGTTTCTTTAGTAACGAAACAAGAAATTTTTTATTTAAAAATAGAAAAAATGATAGTCTTATTATTGATGGACTAAATAATGAATTTAAAATAACAAAAGTAAGATCCGAATTTAAAAGTTTTATTAATGATTTAGGTGAAGTTTTTAATTTAAATGAAGTTGAGGCAATTACTATAACGGGTAATATGCATAGCTTTTTCTTAGTAAAAAATGATACTCCTATTACGAATATAATCACTTGGCAAGATCAAAGATCTTTAGAAAAATATAAAGATAATGAATCATATATTGAATATATAAACAAGAATTATCGAGAACTTTTTTCAAAATTTCAACATTATCTTACTTCAGGATATGCAGTCACTACCTTGTTGCCTTTATCTCAAATCATAGATTTTAAAGGTTGTTCTTTGCATTTCGCACCTGAATTTCTTTTAAAAGAACTATTAGGTGATAAGCCATATAGTGAAATACCAACTGACCATTCTTTGGCTCATAGTAGTGGTTTTTATGATTTGGAGACTAAAGATTGGAATTATAGATTAATTGAAGAGTTAGGTTATAAAGATCTTTTGCTTCCTAGAATTGAAGACGCTGGTAGCTTTATTGGATATGTAGGAAACCATATTCCACAATTATCGGGAGTTCCAATTTATTTGGGAATGGGAGATAATCAAGCATCTGTGCTAGGCTCTATTTTTGAAAAGAAAATTAATGATGAATTTGCAAATATTTTTGATGAGTCAAAAATATTAGTCATGAATATAGGCACAAGTGGACAAATATCTTCTGTTACGTGTAAGACAAATAATGTTTCGGAATTTTTAGAATATAGACCTTTTGTTGATGATTATTTATTATTGGTAGGGGCAAGTTTGTCGGCAGGTAAAACTATCGAGATTATTAAAAATTTCACAAAGGAAATATTAAGAAAAATAACTAAAAAAAGCTATGATGATAATAAAATTTATGAAATTATCAAAAATTCTGTTTTGCCCTATTCAACATTAAAATTTCGTACTACGTTAAATGGAACGCGTTATGACCCTTATTTAAGAGGTTTTATTGACAATATAGGTTTAACTAATTTTACTTACGAAAATTTGATAACTGCTGCAGCATATGGAATAATAGAAGAGTTATATTTTTATTATCAAAAAATGGATTTTGATTGTGAAACTATAATTGGTATTGGAACTGGATTACAGAAAAACCCCTTTTTCCAAAATATTATAAAAAAAGTGTTTAAAAGAGATTTTTTTTTGAGTAAATTAAAAGAAACTACTAGTTTTGGAGCGGCCATATGTGCATTAAATGCTAGATTATATGGAAAGGAGGTTTTAGATCATGATTTTAAATAAAGGTGAAATTATTAAACAATTAAATAAACCTCTTTTAATTAAAGAGAATAGAGTTCGCAGGTTATATAAAGGAGGTGCTTTAATTGATAGATTTAGAAGACATATGGTGGCGAAAGATGATTTTTTACCAGAAGATTGGATAGGTTCAACTACTTTAGCTATAAATAGGGATCCTATTCCTGAGGAAGGAATAGGAAAATTAATAATTAAAGATCCTAAAATTAGTTCCGATATGGAAATATCTTTTAAAAAAATTTTGGAGATTCCTGAATATGCTGAAACATTATTTGGGGATGGAATTGAAAGAGGAAAAACACCCGGCATATTGGTTAAGTTATTAGATTCAATTACCAGGCTTCCTTTACAAACTCATCCTAATAAAAAATTTACCTCTAAATATTTTCACGATAATCATGGAAAGTGTGAAAGTTGGATAGTTTTAGAGGGAAGAAAAATAAATAATGAAGACCCTTATGTTTTGTATGGTTTTAAAGAACACGTCACTAAAGAATTGTTCATAAAAGCATACAATGAGCAAAAAATAAAATTAATGGAATCTTTTATGAATAAAATTTATGTTAAACCTGGAGATATATTTTATATTGAGCCAAATATTATTCATGCAATTGGACCAGGAGTATTTTTATTGGAAATTCAAGAACCTACAGATTATGTATTTCAATTTGATAAAAAAGGAGAATATTGGGAACTTAATGATTATGAAGTACATATGGGTCTTGGTGAAGAAGTGATGCTTAATACAATTGAGTATGAGTTGAAAGGATCTAAATTGGTAAATAAAAACTTTTCACATATAGACATTTATAAGAATTATAATGATATAATTCCTTTATTTAAAAAGGAACAAAATGAATACTTTGGATGTGATTTAATAACATCTGAAAAAAGTATTCAAAGAGTGCATAAGGAAATAAGAATAGGAGTTGTAATAGAAGGATCTTTAAATTTAAATTTAAATGGCTCAATTTTACAAGTACAGAAAGGTGATACCTATATGTTGCCAGCACCTTCTGGAACTGCATTTCACATTTGTAATTATAATAATATAAAAGGCAAAGATTATTTTTCCATTTTAGAAGCTTTTCCAATTTAATATAAATTTTTTTTAATGATTGGTATTAAAGTTAATGATTTAAACATAATATCTCACTTTAAAAGGATACTCTTTAAAAATAGATCATAGGAAAATTTAAAGTGATAAAATCTAAAAAATCATAATGAAATTCTTAAAATCAAAAGGGATATGAGAAAAATTTCGTGTAATCAAGTGGTGGATTAAGTAACTTGGAATTAGGATATAGGGAAAATATGTTTTATCATGAAATATAAAAAAAGTTCAATTACCTATTTTTAAAAGTCTAAATCATTTAACTAAAAAATAAGAAGATAAATAGTATAAATAAATATAATAGTAACATTTTTAAACAGTATAAACTTACTCATTGGTACTTAAGTTCAAAAAAATATTTAAATAAAGGAATCATTTGTACAGCAAAATTCTTTAAAAGGTAGTTTTAGAATTTCTAAAGTGAGTAAAACAATTAAAAGAGGAGGATAAAAAATGGGAATAAAAGATCTTAGAATATCACACATTTTAAATTCAAAAAGTGGTAAATCTGTTATTATTCCGATAGATCATGGATTAGTAATGGGAAATATTGAAGGACTTCAAGATCCCATAGATATATTAGAAAAGCTTATTAAACTAGGAATAGATGGAACTCTGATGAGCCCTGGTATAACTAAAATAACCAATGAATATTTCTGTTCAAAAGATGCCCCAGGGAGGATATTAACTATAGACCTTCCCTTATCATCAACAATCCCTGGTGAAAGTGGAAGAATAATTGGGCATGAAGTAATTTCAGATATAGAATTTGCCATAAGGAATGCTCTAGATTTAGTTAAAGTATTACTACCCTGGGGAGAAAAAGAAAATGTTCAAATGGAAAGTATAAAAGTTGTGTCAAAAGTCGCTACTGAATGTGACAAATGGAATATTCCATTGATGGTAGAGCCAGTTTTTTGGGGTAGTCATACGTCGAAAGATAAAAAAAATGACCCAAAATTAATTGAACATGCTGCTAGAATGGCACTTGAACTAGGGGCTGATATTTTAAAAATTCCATACACAGGGAATGTATCAGAATTTAAACAATTAATTAAGCATTTGAAAGTACCTGTATTTGTACTAGGTGGGCCAAAGATGGATAATATAAAAGATATATTAAATGCTGCTAAAGAATCCATAGAAGCAGGTGCAAAAGGAATAGTATTTGGAAGAAACGTATGGCAAAACCCTAAGATGGAATCTCTTATAAAAGGTCTTAAAGAAATTGTTCACGAAAACGCTTCGGTTGATGAAGCCATTAAGAAGTATGACTTATTTTAAAAGCATTATCAATGATATTGATTTTGCATTCATAAAAGGAGAAGCGTAGAATGGATAGAGTAGGTATTACAATTGGTGGAATTATTGTATATGATTACATAAAAATTATTGATAACTATCCTAAAGTTGGTCAATTAGCAAACATATTATCAATGGGCTATTCAGTTGGAGGAGCTGTACCTAATACTTTAATAGACTTAGCAAAAATAGACAAATCTTTGTCCCTTCAGGCTATAGGAATGATTGGGGATGATGAATCAGGTAAGTATGTTTTAAAATTTTTAAAAGATAACGGTATAAATACAGAAATGGTATATACACAAAATAAAATTGGAACTTCTTTTACTGATGACATGATTATTGAGTCGACAGGTGAAAGAACTTTTTTCCATTATCGTGGAGCCAATTCATTACTTGATTTCTCTCATTTCGATTTCGAAAAAATAAAATCAAAGATATTACATATAGGGTATCCTTTATTATTAGATAGACTTGATTCTTTCGATCCTGAATACGGAACAGTATTGGCAAAAACGTTTGCGATGGCTCAAAAAAAGGGAATAAAAACATCTTTAGATTTAGTAAGTGAAAATTCTGATAGATTTTCCAAAATTATTCCACCTTCTTTAAAATACACTGATTATTGTACTATAAACGAAATCGAAGCTTCTTTAACAACTAATATTCCTATAAGAGACGCTGGCGACAATTTGATGATTAATAATATTAAACCTATATGTATCAAATTAAAAGAAATGGGAGTAAGAAAGTGGGTGATAATTCATTTCCCAGAAGGAGCTTTTGGGATAGATGAGAATAATAATTTTTATGAGCAACCATCGTTTGAACTACCAAAAGGATACATAAAAGGAGCAGTTGGTGCAGGTGATGCCTTTTGTGCGGGGGTTTTATATTCAATCCATCAAGGATGGAATATGACTCAAGCTCTAAAGGTAGGCACAGTAACAGCAACTTGTTGTCTTTCAAAAAGTGGAACAACTGAAGGAATAGAAAATATAGAAAGCATGATGAAATCATTTGATAATTTTCCATTAAGAAAATTATGAGTTATTAATAACACTTATCTAATTTTAGTTCTGTTCCTAGCTAAATAAATTTTAGCTAGGATTTTTTATTAGATTGCTTTTTCAAGGCTTTTATTATGTTTTTTGAAATTTATGACGTATTAGATCATAATTGATTGTCATTGAAAGAGTGAACTGGAAGGACATGATATCATTTCAAAGGCATCTAATTATGATCTAACCAATTGTTTTCACGGACAATAAATATACTAACACCATTTCCCTCCGTGGTCACAGACGAGAAATTGGCTTAAATTCCCCTCTTGAGAGGGGTGTCAGACTGAAAGTCTGACAGGGTGTGGTACATATAATTTGCTAAAAGCAAATTAAAGAGTGACTACCCCGTCTGCAGTATAAAACGCTGCATCCACCCCTTCGTAGAAGGGGAATTGCCTTAAATTCCAATCTTGAGAGGTTTATTGGTTTTTATTCCCCTTTTTGAAAGGGAATTTTGGACTTAAGTCAAGATAGTAGACAGAAAAAAGTAGTGAAATGTCCCTATATCTTTCTCCAAACAGTTGATTTACCATGCCCAAAATTGTCTATTAAACCCTCTTTTTTGAGGTCGTTCATCACTTTTCTAATTGTGGAGTCAGAGGCAACTGGGAATTTGTCTCTTAAGGTATTTATAGTGAAGTCCCCCTCAATATTTTGGATAATTTCTTTCCTTATATCGTAATAAATACCTCCCTTAAAATCCTTAGAAGAAGTGAATTGCATGGTTTCTTCCTCAACTATGTTGGGTATAGATTCTTTTTCGTGAGAAACAACTGCTTGAAAAAATCTAAGGGTCCATTCGTTTGCTATCTTTCTGTTTCCAGCGAAGATAATTTGAAAGTTTGGATGAAACGCGAAAATTTCTGCTACTACTTTTGAAATATACGAAGGGGAATAAACTTTTAATTTATCCGGATTCAAAAAATCAGAGTAGTTGGCTTCGATAACAAGTGCTGAATGCTTATATTTTTCTAATTCACCAAGTTTCAAATGAAAAATAGGCAAATTTTTAATGTCTGAAATTATATTTTCAAAGCTCTTCCTTTCAACCACCGCAATTATTACATCATTAAGTATTAGAGCATAATCACCAGCTTTAAGTTGAGTTTTTTCAACAGTGCAATTTGTAAATTTCCAAGGGTATTTTTCGTTTTTATCTATTAATATGTGGAGATAGTTGTTGCCTTTTGCTGTCAATTTAACACGAGGTTTGTGCTCTTTCATGCCTTGTTCGGTACGCCAAAATATTTGTTCGTATTCGCCAGCTTTGTTTTTGTATTGTTTTTTTAAAAAGAGAAAGTCACATCTTTTATTAACATTTCTATCAAGGACCACAGAAAGTCTTTTACCATAACGGTTAATAGAAATAATGGGTATTCTTTCTACCTCTGAATAAATGTTGGCAGATTCTTCTTTATCTCTGAGGCAAAATATATGTTTACCTGCTCCAGGCCACTTGTCTTGCACAAATAATGCCAACAATATTTTATTATTTTTTCTTATAGACACTCTATATGGGAAATTTTCTTTATCTGTTGATTCAAGGATCCACAATAGAGAGCTCATAATTTTTTCTCCTTTTAAAAAGTAAGCAAGCTCTTAGAACTTTTCTTATCTTTATTTTACTATATTATGTCGTTTTTCACAAAACTTGATTGATTATTTTTTTAAAACGGCCACACCCCCTGTTATTGGAGAATAAATAAAGAAATCTTACTTTTTCACAAAAATGGTTTTGGAATTAAAACAATTATTATCATCTTAAGAAAATTATGAGTTATTATTAAAACTTATCTAATTTTAGTTGTATTGTATTCCTAGCTAAATAAATTTTAGCTAGGATTTTTTATTAGATTATAAATTAGTTCCGAATATTAGATTACTTTTTAAGGCTTTTATTGTGTTTTTTGAAATTTATGAAAGATAGTTTTGTAAATTATGTGGTACCATTTACAATACATCTAATTGTTGAATTTACTGTTTTTATTTTCCATGAATTAATAGAGGTTGTCGGAAATGAAGAAATTACAATAATCAAGAAGGTGGAGCTAATGCAATCAATTTATATTAAAGAACCTCATAGTATTGGAATAATTGAAAGTGACATTCCTCAGCCAAAAGAAGATGAATCGTTGGTAAAAGTTTTGGGATGTGGAGTTTGTGGGACGGATTTAAAGATTTTTAAAGGAGAAACACTTGCAACTTATCCTCTTATACCCGGTCATGAGATTGTAGGAGAGATAGTGAGTTCTCAAACATTAGAAAAAGGAACAAAAATCACAATAGACCCTAATATTCCATGTGGTTCTTGTCAGTATTGTAGAGAGGGAAAAATACATTTGTGTGAAAATTTAAGAGCCGTTGGAGTTAATAGATCCGGTGGATTTTCAGAGTTATTGGTAGTTCCTAATAGACAAATTTATGTTTTAAATAAAGATATAGATGTTAGAAGTGCAATATTTTCAGAGCCTCTTTCTTGTATTATTCATGGATTGGACCTCTCAAATTTCAAATATACTGATGACATTGCGATAGTTGGTGGAGGAGCTATTGGAATAATATTTTCGATGTTATTAAGCAGATTATCAATAGGTAATACATTAATTTTTGAAATTTCTCAAAAAAAGATTGAGTTTATCGAAAATGAACTAAAATTAGAAGTTACACATCCTGATAATTTTTCTAATAAACAAAAATTTGACATTGTATTTGAGTGTTCAGGCAGTATCCCCGGATTAGAGACCGCTTTTTCCTTAGTAAAAAAAGGTGGTAAAATTATAGACTTTGGTGTAACTCCAAAAGGCATGAATGCAAAAGAAACCGAGCCTTTCAAAATCTATAGTCAAGAATTATCTATGATTGGATCCTACGTAAATCCATTTACAATGCAAAGAGCGGTAAAAATAATAAATAGCAAAGAATTTGAATTTCAAAAATTATTAACTGATGAAGGAAATCTTTCGGAGATTCAAGGTTATATCACCTCTTCTAAAAAGCCTTTTTTAAAAGCTGCATTTATAAGATAAATAAAAGACCTCTTCTTTTGATTAATCCCATCTTTATAATTAAGATGGGATTTTTATTTTGCTTGAAAGTTTTAACTATCCTTTCTAAATAATAGGACATGTCTTAAATTTATATGTAACATAATCTTATAGTAAAAATAATTTAAGCAATTTACCCCAATAAGAAGGGGTTCTAAGTTGATTTGACAAAAATATCCGATTAGGTTCGATTAAAGGGAAATATTTAGAATTATATATGTTTAAGAAGACATATCTTTAAATATCTTAGTAATTATTCATTTTGAATTTATATTTTATTCATGTATAATAAGAAATAGAAACGTAAACGATTACTGAAATATTACTTTGCGAAACTTGATAATAAGGGTCAAAAAAAAGGACTAGTTGAGAGTTTTAAGATTTGAAAAAGGAATGATTTTTTAATGAAAGGCGTGCTGATATTATGACAAAAAAAATAACAATTAAAGATATAGCAGAGAGAGCTGGAGTTTCAGTAGCTACGGTGTCAAGAGCATTATCAGGAAAACCTGGTGTTAGCGATCAATTAAGAAAAGAAATTCAAATAAAAGCAGAGGAATTAGGATACTTAAAAAATTCTGCAGCAATTTCTTTGAAAACTTCCAAATCTAAAACAATTGGAGTAATAGTTTCCGATATAAGGAATCCATTTTTTTTGGATTTTCTTACAGGAGTAGACAATGTTTTATTTTCAAGAGGATATAAGTTTTTACTGAGTAATTCAGATGAAAATGTGGAAAAAGAAAAAGTATATCTTAATTGGATGGTTGAACATGGTGTAGAAGGTATTCTAGCTTCGCCAGTTTCGGAAAAAGACGGCAAAAGTAGCGTAAATTTGTATCGAAAATTTTATAAATTGGGTATCCCCATTGTTTTATATGATAGAACTTTTCCTAAAGAAACACAGTTTTCTTCTGTAACAATAGATAATAAAGATAGTATAATACAAGCTTTGATTTATTTAAAGAATAAAGGACATGAAAACATAGGTATTTTTTTATCAAAAAGTGGGATTTATACTATCGAGGAAAGATTAAAAGGGTTTATAGAAGGATGTAAACTTTTGAATTTACCTTTCAAAGAAGAATGGATAGGAAGGGATCTCTATCCTGAAGAAATGACATATAACAAGTTAAAAGAATTATTAGATAAAAAGAATTTACCAACAGCGATAATAGCTACTAATAATAAAATAACTAAATTGTTAGTAAGTGCTTCCAGAAAACTTAATATAAATATTCCTAAAGATCTTTCAATAATGGGATATGATGATTTGCCCGAAAATGAAATTATTTCACCACCTATTACATGTATTAAGCAGCCGGTTTTTGAAATTGGTAGGATTGCTTCAACTATGCTTTTAGGGAAAATAAACGATAATTTTTCTGAACCTACTAAAGTAATTTTAAAAGCTGAAATAATTGAGAGGAAATCTATTCAAGATTTAAATAAAAAAGTTTCTCATTTCATCAAAACTTAGGAGGTGCGTGGTATGAAAAAGAGTTTAACTGTTTTATTGACTTTTATGATTCTTTTGAGTTTTTCTTTGGTAGGTTTTGCACAAACAAGCTTTTTTGATATTTCAAAAGCAAACCCACCTAAGGCTATTGAATCAAGTGACATGACAATTTTTTTCATCGTAAAAGCAAGTGAAAATGAATTCTGGCAGATAGTCTTAGATGGAGCTCAAAAAGCGGCGAAACATTTTGGTGTGGAATTTATACATCAGGAAGCAACTTCTGAGTCAGAAGTTTCAAGACAAGTTTCAATATTAGAAACTGCCATAATTACTAAACCTTCAGCAATTGTATTGGCTCCAACCGTAGCAGATGCCTTAGTTCCAGGGATCGAAAGGGCTATGGAAAGTGGGATACCTGTTATTATTATTGACTCTATGGCAAATACGGATAATTATGTTTCTTATCTTGGATCAGACAACTATGTGATTGGCCAGAAATCAGCGGATGAACTTGCAAAGGCCTTAGAAAAGAAAAACGGATCTGCGTCAGGTAAAGTTGCTGCGATTACTTATATGAGTGGAGTTGGCTCATTAGAAGCTCGAATGTCTGGATTTTTGGACAGAGTCAAAGAAGCTTATCCTGATATAGAAGTAGTAGCGGTTAGAGATGCGATGGGTCAAGTAGGTAATACAATAAATATCACAATAGATTTATTGACAGCTCATCCAGATTTGGACGGTTTATATGCTAATAATCAAATGACTGGAGATGACTTAGTTAGAGCTTTGGATATGCTGGGAAGAAAAGATTTAGCAGCTGTAGCTGTTGATTCAAGTGCACAAGAAATTTGGGGCTTAGAAAATGATTATTTAGATGCTGTTTTAGTTCAACAACCTTGGGTGATGGGTTATGCAGGTGTCGCTTATGCTGTGATGGCAAGAAATGGAGTTCCTTTGGCTAAAAATGTTGATACAGGTATTTTGGTAATAACCAAAGAAAGTTTAGCTAGTGGAGAAGCAGATGCTGCGATTAATCCTTTTGAATATTATAAAAATTGGTAAAAGTTCTTAAAAACATCAAAAGGGGAGTTTTAACTCCCCTTTTTGAAAATAAGGGCGAGGTGATTTTTTTGAGTGAAAAAAACTCAAATGAAAGCGTAATAATGAGAAATATAACAAAAACTTTTCCTGGTGTTGTTGCTTTACAAAACGTTAGTTTTGAAGTAAAACAAGGAGAAGTTAGAGGATTAGTTGGAGAAAATGGTGCGGGAAAATCTACTTTGATAAAAATTTTAACGGGGGCATATAGACCTGACGAAGGAGAGATAATTGTTTTCGGAAAAAAGTATTCAAAAATGGATCCTACGCTTTCCGAAAAGCTGGGGATAGCAGCTGTTTATCAAGACTTAATGCTTTCAAATCATTTATCAGTTCAAGAAAATATTTTTTTGGGAAACGAAATAAAAAATTTGGGATTTATAAATAAAAGTGAAATGTATAGAAAGGCTGAAGAATTACTTGATAATTTAGGGTATAAAGGAATTATTAGTCCAAGAAGCAAGTTATCTGAAATCAGTCCCGCCCAAAAAGGAATGGTAGCTATTGCAAAAGCTTTAATGAAAAATGCAAAAATAATGATACTTGATGAACCCACAGCTATTTTGGCAGAAAGAGAAGTAAAAGAATTATTCAGAGTAGTGAAACAGTTGAAACAAAATAATATTACAATCATTTATATTTCTCATCGTTTAGAAGAAGTTTTTGAACTATGTGATACAGCTACAGTATTAAAGGATGGGAAAGTTGTTGGTAGTAAAAATATTAAGGAAACCACAGAAGATGAATTAGTTAACATGATGGTTGGTAGAGAATTAAAAAAACAACATTATATTAATAGAAAGATAGGCGAAGAGATTTTAAAAGTGCAAAATTTAAAAAATGATAAGTTAAAAGGATGCTCTTTTTCTTTAAGAAAAGGAGAAATAGTTGGGTTATACGGTTTGGTAGGATCTGGAAGGACTGAATTAGCAAGAGCTTTATTTGGTGCTGATCCAATTGAAGAGGGAGATATATATATAAAAGGACAAAAAATTGCTAAATTATCTCCTAATAAAGCAATAAAGAAAAGGATTGGCTTGCTTCCAGAGGATAGAAGAGAACAAGGTTTAGCAGTAAAACTAACGGTAAAAGATAATATTAATCTTCCTATATATTCGAGAATAAGTAAACTTGGGATTATTAATTCTAAAAAAGAGAAAGAAAACACGTTCCGTTTTGTGAAGTCTTTGTCAATCAAAACTCCTACGATCTATCAAAAAGTTGAGAATTTAAGCGGAGGGAACCAACAAAAGGTTGTACTTTCTAAATGGTTAGCAAGTGAATCTCAAGTTTTTATTTTAGATGAGCCTACTAATGGGATAGACGTAGGTGCTAAGGAGGAAATATATCAATTAATAAATGAATTAGCTTCAAATGGAAATGCGATATTGCTTATTTCATCTTATATACCTGAATTAATTTCAATATGCGATAGAATACTTATCATGAGAGAAGGAACGATTGCGGGCGAAGTAATAAGAGAAGAATTTTCCGAGGAAGGTATACTTTCAATAGCTATTAAAACAAAAAATAGTAAGGTGGGTGTAGGATCATGAAAGGTCAGAAAGAATTAATAAATTCTTCAAAGAAAAAAATATCTTTTATATGGAACACTCAAACAGTTATCTTGTTAGTTTTAATCGCTATGTGGGTTTTTTTAGCCATTGCAACTGAGAATTTTTTCACATTACCAAATATTCAAAATATTTTAAGGCAAGTCACTATTCAAGGGGTTAATGCAGTAGGAGTTACGTTGGTTATTATTACCGCTGGAATAGATCTTTCTATTGGTTCAGTAGTAGCTCTTGTTAACATACTATTCGCAACACTTTTGGTTGGAGGATCATCTATTTGGATATCAATTTTACTTGTATTGGCATTAGCTACAGGCTTAGGGTTTGTAAATGGGTTTTTTGTTCATCAGTTTAGAGTTCCACCATTTATTGCCACATTAGCAATGATGAGTATCGCAAGAGGAGCAGCTTTGCTTATTTCTGGAGGAAGAAATGTGTTTGGCCTTCCAAGGAGTATAGCGAATTTTTCTTCTGGTACTTTTTTGGGGATACCAAATCTTTTTTGGTTTTTGATTTTAGTTATTGTTTTTATGGAAATATTATTAAGAAGGACCACATTTGGTAGATACGTTTATGCCGTCGGAAGTAACCCCGAAGCTGCAAGGTTATCTGGAGTGAATATAAGGTGGGTTATTATAGGTGTTTATATGATAGCAGGTTTTTTGTGGGGACTTTCTGGAATACTTGAAACTTCAAGAATTTGGATGGGTGTTCCAAGTACGGGAACAGGTTATGAATTAGATGCTATAGCTGCAGCAGTATTAGGAGGAGCAAGTTTAATGGGTGCTCAAGGAAGTGCTATAGGAGCATTTTTAGGTGCGATGGTGATGACTACAATATACAATGGATCGGTTCTTTTAAATATAAATCCCTTTTGGCAAAGAATAATAGTTGGTATTATTTTAATTATAACTGTTTCTATTGATCAGGTGAGAACAAGAAAAAAATAAAATCTTTTATGAGGTGAAAAAATGCTTAAAGGTATCCCTCCTGTAATTTCTCCACAATTAATGAAAGCTCTTTTAGAAATGGGGCATGGTGATGAAATTTTATTAGCTGACGGTAATTATCCCTGTCATTCCAGTGGAATTCAAGTTGTTAGATTAGATGGTCATGGAATTCCAGAAATATTAGATGCTGTTTTAATGTTTTTACCTTTAGATACTTTTGTTGAAAGCAACGTAATTTTTATGGACAATGGATTAAATGAGAAACCAAAAATATGGGAAAAATATGAATATGTTTTAAAAAAATCTGAAGAGGACTACAGAATAGAAAGAATGGAAAGGTTTAAATTTTATGAAAGAGCTAAAAACGTTTTTTGTGTTATAGCTTCAAGTGAAACCGAGCTATATGCTAATATTATTCTTAAAAAGGGAGTTGTGATCTATTGATATACATTGATTCCTTGGAAGAGAAAGCAGTATTATTATTAAAAAATTCACCTATTAGTGGATTAACAACTAATCCTACAATAATAAAGCGAGATAGAAATGCCTGGGGGTTTACTGATACAATAATATATCTACAAAATAATCCAGGTAATCATTTTATTCAAGGAAGTGTGAAGAACAATAATTGGTTTAAAAGATTAGAGGAACTTTTAGAAAAAAAAGAAATAGACTCGAAAAAATTTACAATTAAATTACCCTGGGATCCTTTATTAGCAACATTTTATATAAAACCATTAAAGATCTTAGGGTTTAAAGTTTGTGCCACAGCAGTTTACAACTTACAGCAAGCATATACGGCACTTTGTGCAGGGGTTGACTATATTGCATTTTATTATGACAGGATGAAAAAAAGCAATATAGACATTGAAAAAAAGTTATTAGATATTGTAAATATGTGTAGTAAACATAAACCAGAACTTCGTTTGTTAGGTGCTAGTATAAAAGATATTCAAACTGCAAATGAATTAGTGAAATTAGGTGTCCATGATCTTACTTTACCTTTGAATATAGCAGAAGAATATTTGAAAGTATATTTTCCTCAAAATGATTTAGAAATATTTGAAGATGATTTTAAGTTATAGAGATTAATGGCTTCAGAAATCTTATAATATTTACTATAAAATTCTATTGGAGGTAGTAACATGCAGAAAAGAAAAGTCGGATTAATCACATTTTCAGATGGGAGAGATTTTGTTCATGAAGAAACTTTGGAGATGAACAAAAAATTCGAGGATAGGTTAGCAAAAGCATTAGAAAATACTGGAGAAATTGAAGTTGTTAGAGCTTCAGACATAGTCAATAAACCTTCAAAAGCTAAAAAAGCTGGAAAAGAAATGATGAAAGCAGAAGTTGAGATGACGATTTTTAATTATTCTATATGGTGTTGGCCACATTTAAGTGTGATAGCCTCTCTTTATGCACCGGGACCTTATTTGACTTATGGACAGATAAACCCAAAATATCCAGGAATGGTGGGGTTGTTAGCAGCAGCCGGAGCTTTAGAACAAATTGGAATTTTCCCTGAAAGAGTGTGGGGAGAACCTGAAGATTCCAAAGTAATAGAGAAATTATTGAAATTCGTTCGTGCAGCAAGTGCAGCTCATAGGTTAAAAGGTGAAAGATATGGTATGTTTGGGGGAAGGCCTATGGGTATGTATACAGCATCTGCAAATGGAGATCAATGGATGAAAGAATTTGGTATAGATGTTGAACAAATAGATCAATATGCACTTGTTTTAAAAGCCGAGAAAGTACCTGACGAAAAGAAAAAGAAAGCCAGAGAATGGCTTGAAAAGTTGTCAAATGTACAATATGATGGTAAAAGGCTAACTCCTGCGATTTTAGAAAAACAGATAGGTTTGTATTATGCTGCATTAGAAATAATTAAAGAAGAAGAACTTGACTTTGTCGGCTTCAAAGGTCAACCAGAAATGACAAACAATTACGCAACGATGGATATAGCAGAAGCCTTTCTAAACGATCCTTACGATTTTGATGGACCTAAAGAACCAATAGTTGCTGCTACGGAAACGGATATGGACGGGGCATTAACTATGGAGATATTCAAATATATAGCTCAGACTCCAGTATTATTCGCGGATGTTAGACATTACTTTAAGGAAGAAAATTTACTTGATTTAGCAAATTCTGGACAGCACGCAACATATTTTGCTGGAAAGTCTATTAAAGCTGAAGAAAATTTAAAAAACGTAATTATACATCCGGAAGACTTTTATTTTCCTGCTGGTGGTGGGGCAGTCAAACATTTTGCTGCACCAGGAAGGGTAACTCTTGCTAGATTGGCAAGGCAAGATGGAAATTATGTAATGACGATAGTCCCAGCGGAATTTGTAGAATTGAGTGATGAAGAAAAGAAAAGACTCAGTGAGCAAGTTCAAATTGAATGGCCGCATGCTTATGTAAAGTTAGACACAGATATGGAAACATTTTTAGAATATTATCCATGTAACCATACACATGGAGTTTATGGAGATTATGTTGATGAATTAGTACATTTTTGCAAGATTAAGGGTATTGATTATCAGATTTTGGATTGATAAAGGGAATATCTTTCATAGGAGCGATCGATATGTATTTAATAGGGGTAGATATAGGAACTCAGAGCACTAAAGCAGTAATAACTGATGAAAAAGGGAATGTATTAGCGGAGTCTTCAAAAGAGTATTCTGTTTTAACTCCACATCCTAACTGGGCAGAGCAATGGCCAGATGTATGGTTTAACGCTGTATTAAGCACTTTGAAAGAAGTTGTTGATAAATCAAAAATATATTCAAAAGAAATTGCTGGTATTGCAATAAGTGGACTATATGGTGGCTCTGGTATACCTGTTGACAAGAATTTTAAACCATTAAGACCATGCTTGATTTGGATGGATAGAAGGGCTACAAATGAAACAGATTGGGTTAAAAAGAATGTCTCTAAAGAAACCATTTTTAAAATAACAGGAAACTATGTAGACAGTTACTTTGGATTTACTAAAATAATGTGGATAAAAAATAATGAACCGGATATTTGGGAGAAAACGTATAAATTTGTAACACCAAAAGATTATGTAATATACAAACTAACAAGTGTAAATGCTATAGATTACTCTTCTGCAGGAAATATTGGAGGTATTTTTGATATTAATAAGAAATGCTGGTCTAAAGAAATGAGTGAGATTTTAGGTATTGACATAGATAAACTTCCAGAAAATATAGTAAGATCATCTGATATTGTAGGAAAGTTACAAAAGGAATACGCAGAAATAACAGGCCTTTATGAAGGGACTCCGATTATAGCTGGAGGTATTGATGCTCCTGTTGCCCAGTTGAGTGCAGGTTCAGTTTTTGAAGGAGAACATGTTGCTATGGTGGGGACCTCAACCTGTTGGGGAAACATACATGATGGTAAATATTTAACACCCGAATTAATAAGTTATCCATATGTTGTAGATGATTTATCAAAAATTTATACATTTGGAGGAGGAGCAACCTCGGGCGCTATTTTAAAATGGTTTAGAGAAGAATTTGGAGAGTACGAGAAGGAATTTGAAAGCAAAAGGGGAGTATCTGCTTACACTCTTTTAGAGTTGGAAGCTAAAAACATTGATGCAGGAAGTGAAGGTCTGATAGTACTCCCGTATTTTATGGGAGAAAGATCTCCGATATGGGATTCCAAAGCTAAGGGAACAATAATAGGACTCAGTTTGTATCATAAAAAAAGTCATATCTACAAAGCATTTATGGAGGCGGTGGCTTATTCTTTGAGACACAATATAGAAGAAGCTGAAAGAACTGGAATGAAGTTGAATGATGAATGTTATCTTGTGGGTGGAGCTGCAAAAAGCGATATATGGGCACAAATTTTTGCTGATGTGACAGGATATAAGATGAGAAGAACAAAACAAGAAGTTGAAGCTCCACTAGGAGATGCTTTTTTGGCAGGTTTAGGAACAGGAGTGTTTAAATATTCTGAAGATATAAAAAAATGGGTGGAATATAAAGAAGATATCAAACCAAAACCAGAAAACAAAAAAAATTTATGATAAATACTTTGAACTTTACAAAAAATTATATCAAGATACGAAAGAAATTATGAAATATCTTTAAAAAGAGTAGAATTATAAAACCCCCTTTTGGGGGTTTTTTATTTAATATCTACATTTTTCCACTGTTACTAACTACCTATCTTTTGATAAAAGAATTGAAAATAATGAAATTTCTATATTCTATCAAAAAATTTAAAAATTCATTATTCCACTTTGAAAATAGAAAAGGTTGGAGAATTTTCTGAAGAAAAAATGTTAAAAATATTTATTTTATTTGTTTTTAAAAGAAAATTAATATATCATAGTAATAAATAAAACAAAAATAATTGATTTGATGAGGTGGTATTATATATGTATTACGTAGGTTTTGATATTGGCTCATCAAGTATCAATGCTGCAGTTATAGACAATGAGGGTAACCTTAAATATGTAAAAGAAGGAATTCCACATTTTGGAATCCCTTTAAAAAGATTGCCGGAAATTTGGAAGTTAATCAACACAAAGATTGAAGGAAAGATAATATCTACAGCTTTCACGGGAATAGGTGCCCAATATTTCAATAAAGTTTTCCCCTCATTGTTGTTTGATTATGAAAGTGTAAGTATCCCAAAAGGGGCTTTTTTTCTTGAGCCGAATGCTTCTTATGTCTTTCACATAGGAGCAAAAGATTCTTATTTTTTCCGTCTGGGTCATTTAGATGAAAAAGTGAACCTTTTAGAGTTATCAGCTAATAGTAAATGTGGTGGGGGTTCAGGGATATTAATTGAAAAACAATTAAAGAGATTGTTTTTAAAGAATGATTCAATCTTTTTCAAAAATCAGAATTATCAAAAGAAAATTCAACTAATGAACGAACTTTATCAACAGGCAGAAGAAGAAGTTAAGAAATTCACCGATATTCAAGGGTTCAACGCAAGATGCGGAGTAGTCATACAATCAGACTTAATTCATGAACAGAATGAAGGTGCTGAAAGGCCATTCTTAGTTGCTAAATTGTATTCAACTGTTGCTAGAAATTATAAAAATGATGTTGTAGGATCACGCGAGTTAGATCCTTCTTTACTCTCTATTGCTACAGGCGGAGTATTCACGAGCGATTATATATTAAAAAATTTCAACAAATTGTCAAGTTTAAAAGTAAAGCGACCAAAATATCATAAAGCAGTTGCAGCAATTGGCATAGCTTTAGAGGCTTTAGAAAAGAAAAATGAGTTTGTAATAGATTTTGATCAATTATCAAAGATTTCTAATTTTTCAAAAAGCAAACGTCCGTTCGAAAAACCTCTTTACACGTTTATTGATAAGGTTCATGCATTTGAAAGTGAAATTCCTAAGCTGGAATCTGATAAAGTAAAAGATGTAACTATCGGTGTTGATGGTGGTTCTACAACAACCAAAGCAGCCATTGTAGATGTTGATACGGGAAAGCTTTTAGATAAAATATACATCAGCACGCATGGTGACCCTGAAGGAGCATTGAAAGAAGTATTCAGACATCTTGCAAAAAAATCTGAGTATTACAACGTCATAGGAGTTTGTACAACTGGGTCTGCCAGAAAGTTGTATGAAAGAATTTTGATAAGTCAAAATAAAAAGAAACGTTTAGAAGAAGAAGGATATGTTGTTTTGGATGGAGCGGTAGATGAAGTTACCTGTCATGCCAAAGGTATTAAATTTCATGATAACGAGATCGACACGATTTTTGAAATCGGTGGTCAGGATATGAAGTTTACTTCTTTCAAACTCATAGATAATAAAGCAACAGATGAAATTAGAGAGGCTAGAATGAATTATTCATGTCAAGCAGGGGCAGGACAAACGTTGGAAAATATGGCGCAGATATTGGATTTGGATGTAAAAACAACTTTACAAGAAGCTGCATTGAAAGCAGAGAAGGTTCCTATAATTGATTCCACATGTGGCGTATTTATGGAGATGGAGGAGAATAGACTAATATCCGAAGGTTTTTCCAAAGAAGAAATTGCCGCGGCAATTATAAGATCAACTGCTGCGAGTTATTTCAATAAATTTGTCGGAGGGCCACAACATGTTCAAAACAAATGTTCTTGTCAAGGTGGGCCGGCGTTGGGGAAAGCCTTTCTAGCAGCAATGGCACAGGTTACTGAAAAAGATATATACGCTTATCCTCACAGGGAACTTTTCGGGGCATGGGGTGCAGGACTTTTCTTAAGCGAAGAGATTCTAAAATTAAGAAAAGAAGGAAAAGAAGTACGATCCGCGTTTAGAGGTTTTGAAGTAGTAGATATGGAATTTGAAAAGAAAGAAATGCTGTGTTCAGAATATTTTGGAAAATTATCATGCAAAACCAGAGATTGCAAATTAAAAATATTTAATATATCAAACGAAGAAGTTATAACAGGCGGATTTTGTCCGAGAGGCAACAGTGAAGGCACAGGAAAAGTAAAAGTCGATTATGTTGATATTTACCACCGTTTATTTGAAAAACATTTTGAAGGAATAAAATATCAGGAATTAGACAACTTGGATAATAATGACAAGATAACTGTAGGCATTCATAGGTCTGGTGTAACGTTAGGAGAAATAGGTATTTGGTCTGGAGCGTTGTTAAATAAACTAGGTTTCCTTCCAGTAATTTCACCCGTTTCAGATGAAGAAATCGCCCAAAGAGGGATAAATATAGCCCCAACTGAGTTTTGTATCGCGATGAAACTTGTTGTTGGACATGCAGATTTACTATCAAAAGACAAAAGAATCAACCATCTCTTCAATCCTTCAGTAATAGAAGAAGTTAGAGATAAAAAACCCATGAGAAAGTTTTGTATATATACAGAAGCAGAAGGGTATCTGCTTCAAGACATATTAAATCTTGATGAAAAACGAGAGATTTTACCTATTCTTTATTGGAAAGATAAAGAAAGATCTGCTAAAGCGATATATGAAGAGCTAAAAAGGATTGGATACGATATTTCTAAAGAGGACGTTTTGAAAGCTATTGAATATGCAGATGAAAAAGTTCAAGAGTTCAAGAGCGATCTTTCTAAACAAGGCAAAAGGTTTTTAGAAAAATTAGAAAAAATTGATGAAGAAGGCTATGTTGGATTAGGAAGAGATTATGTTATTCTTGATCCTCAGGCATCTTCTCAATCTGGATCAATGTTTGCAAAACAAAGAGGTATGAACTACATTCCACAAACATTTTTAGAAGAATATTACAAAGATATACCTATCGATCAACTTTCTTACAACGAATATTGGTATCAAAACTCTCATATTCTTCAAGCGTCTATCTTTGTTGCTCAACATCCCAAATTATTTCCAATAAGACAAATGAATTTCGCATGTGGACCAGATTCTGTGAAATTTTACCATGAAGACGAAATATTCAAGAGGGTAGACAAACCATTTTTACATTTGGTTACTGATGCTCAGACTAACAACGCCCCTTTTGTTACAAGAGCAGAAGCACACGAACGTGTAGTCAAAAAAAGTAACCCAAGAACTGATTTACAATTGAAAGATTTTGTATTATTTCCTGATGGTCATAAGGATAAATTAAAATTGGGTCAAAGAATATGGCTTATCCCTTATATGGGTGAAGCCAGTAACTTAGGAAAAGCTATATTAAAGCATTATGGAATAGAGGCAAGGGTTTTGCCAACTGCAACAGTAAAAGCTACAGAAGCGGCTGACAGGTTCATAACAACTGAAGTTTGTTTTCCTTTACGAGGGGTCGTAGGAGATGCTATGGCAACGTTGGAAGAAATTGCTAAAGAAAAAGGTAAAAAGTGGATAAATGATAATATTGTAATCTTCCTGCCTACAACATCAGGTCCATGTAGATTTGGAAAGTATGGAGAGGTATTGAAGATATTTTTGCATAAAGAAGGAATGGATAATATCCCGATTATTAGTCCATCAGTTGATACAGGGTACCTTCAAATAGATGCACCAGAACAATTTAAAACTTTGTATCAGAAAGCTGATGCTTTAATTAATGTATTTCGGGCAATTAAAATGGCAGATTTAACAGATGATCTAATAAGAAGATTTAGACCTTACTGTGATGATTTTTCAAAATTTGACAAAACAACAGACGAGTTATGGAAAGATTTACAGCAGTTGTTAATTCAAAAAGGTGGGGCTATAAAAAATTTGAAAAAGTGGGTTAAAAGTGCAACTCGAACATTTATAGATTTAGCGCCTCAAGCAAATGAACATTCGTTACCTCTAGTACTCTACATTGGAGAGATATATTCTAGACAACATGATCCTTATACTGATTATGTAATTCAAAGGTTAGAAGAAGAAAGGCTAGAAATAATCAGAGGAACCATTGTAGAATGGTTAGAATATGTAATATACATAAACGAAAGAAGAAACCCGAAATTTTTGTATAAGTTTGTTGATAATTATATGGCTTTCACCGATTGGCGATTTGAGAAGATATTTGGAAGTTATTCGAAAGATCATGAAGTTTTACCCAAACCTCATAAAATAATCAATGACATGCAAAAAAACCGAAAATATCACGGGGATATAATAGGTGAATCTCCTTTGGTTATTGGTATATTTCTCAAATTTTTAAATGGTGAATTAACGAACGAAAAAAGACAAGTATCTGGTATATTTCATGTGGGGCCATTTACATGCATGCAGGAAGGTGTTGCAATGGCGAAGATGGATGCTATAGCTGAAAAAGTATCAAAAGAGGATCCGTCTAAAGTAATTCCAATGATTCATGCCTTTTTCGGTGATTCAGCCAATACTAATCTTGAAGCAGAAATCGCAGCTTTTAGAGAGCAATGTTATTTAAAACATAAAATGATTAGGACATAAAATCAAGGGAAAAGAGGCTTTTTAGCCTCTTTTTTCTTTAAGAAAAGAAAAATTTAATAATTTGAATGAAAAATTGAGTATTAAGCTTATAATCGGCTTTAATCTCTTTTAATTATCTTTAATCGATATTAATCGGATTTGCTAAAAATAATTCAAGAGGTTATAATAAGAATACGTATTCATATAATAACAATCATAATTATAATTAATAATTCTATAAAGCGAATGCACAACAAAAAAGGAAGATTAAAAATGAAAACTATGAAAGAAATTGCTAAATTAGCGGGAGTTTCTCAAGCAACTGTTTCAAGAGTTATTAATAACAATCCAAATGTCAATCCGGAGATTAGAAAGAAAGTTTTAGAATACATTAGAAAATATAATTACCAACCTAATAGAATCGCAAGAAGTTTGGTTAATAATAAAAGTTATTTAATAGGAGTAGTGCTTCCTGAAATTTCTAATCCGTATTTCCCAGAGATTTTAGAATCTCTCGAAGAAGAAGCCAACAGACTTCAATACAATATTGTTTTGGCGATAACTAACGGAAGTTTACAAAAAGAAAAAGAGCAAATACAGATGTTGTTAAGTAGAAGAGTAGACGGTTTGATTATTAATCCTACAGATTTAACAAATATAGATCATATTAAAGAAATTCGAAAAATATTACCTGTAGTAATATGCGCACAAGATCTTGATGGGTTTGACTTTGTTTCAGTTGATCATTATTTGGCGGGAAAGATAGTGGCAAAGTATTTAATAAACAAAGGACACGTAAATATAGGATACGTTGGATATTTAAAAGATAAAAAGTTTAAAGGTTTTTATGAAGAAATAAAAATGAACAGCATTGATTTTACTGATGATAATCATTTAGCAACGCCAGAAGATATGCTAAAGTTAACTGAAAACGACTCAAAAAAGCAAGAAGAAAGGCTATTAAATAAAATACAAAAAAAATCTATCACAGCGATCTATACAATCAATGATATTATGGCAACAAAAATAATGAATCTCTTGCAAAAAAATGATCTTAAAGTTCCAAAAAATGTTTCAATAGTTGGATTTGATAATACCATTTTATGTAACCTAACAAATCCACCCTTAACAAGTGTGGCTCAACCTACAATGGAAATTGGTTCAAAATCTATTGATATCCTTACGAAAAAAATAGAAGATAAAAAACTAGAAGTAGAAAATGAAGATAAATTAGAGCAAATTTTCCTACCACCACGTTTGGTAGTTAGAAAATCAACTTGAAAGGGAGGAGAAAAACATGAGGAAATTTTTAGTAGTTGTTTTTGTGTGTATGTTTTTTGTTAGTGGTTTTTCAGTAAAAATCACTATGGCTATGGGAACTACAGGAAAGGTTATGGAGGTTTTGTATGAACAACTAGAACTTTTTAGTAAGGAGTATCCAAATATTCAGGTGGAAGTTATGCATTTACCGGAGAGTTCAACAACTCAACATGATTTGTTAGCAACTTATTTAGCTTCAGGAAATCCTGATCCGGTTGTTTTTTCTATTGATTGCATTTGGCCTGCTGAATTTGAACCATTTTTAGTAGATTTGTCTAAGGATTATGAATACTTTGAATTTGAGGACTTTTTTGAAGGAAGTTCTAGCTCCGTAAAAGTAGGAGATAAAATTGTTGGAGTACCATGGGTTATTGATGCTGGTATGTTGTACTATAGAAAGGATTTGCTAGATAAATATGGATATGATGTACCAGAAACATGGGATGAATTATACCAAACAGCAAAAGATATTTCATCAAAAGAAGGAATTCACGGCTTTGTATGGCAAGGTGCCAGATACGAAGGATTGGTATGTGATGTTTTTGAATTTGTAAGAAGTTTTGGAGGAGAACTAATTGACGGTGAAACAGTTGTTGTTGATGATCCACAATATTTTAATAAAAATGTTGCAGCAATAACCTTTATGAAAAAATTAATAGATGATGGAATTTCTCCTCGCGGAGTTATAACTCATATGGAAGAGGAAGCAAGGAGAATATTTCAGAATGGAGACGCTGTTTTTATGAGAAATTGGTCTTATGCTTGGATATTAGCGAACGATGAAAATTCACCTGTTCAAGGAAAGATAGGAGTAACAACTATCCCTAAAGGGCCAGAACCAGATGGAAGGTCTTCCTCAACATTAGGTGGGTGGAGTTTGGCTATAAATGGGAATGCAAGTGATGAGCAAATTGATGCTGCGAAGAAACTTATAAGATTTTTAACAAGTAAAGAACAACAAGTATATAAATCTATAAATGATGGAACAACACCAGCTCGGAAATCCGCATATTTAGATCCAAGAACTTTAGAAGCATTTCCTTTCTTTGAAGAAATGTATGAGGTTTACTTAGCAGCTGAACCAAGGCCTGTGTCTCCCCTTTATACTGAGATATCGTATGAAATTCAAGTTGCAGTACATCAAGTATTGGCATCTAATAAAAATCCAGAAGTAACACTAAAAGAATTGAGTAACAATTTGAGAAATTTGATGAGTTACTAGTTTAAACATTCTTAGTTTAAGTAAGAAAAGCAAATATCTAAGGAGGAAAAAGAATTATATGACAGCAGTTAAAGTAGGAATTATAGGAGCAGGAAGTGCGGCGTTTTCATTAAGATTAGTTGGTGACTTATGTAAAACAAAAGGTTTATCAGGAAGTTCTGTTACCTTGATGGATATAGACGAGAATAGGTTAATGGCAGTTCACGCACTTGCTAAAAAGTTTGCGGAAGGACTTGGTGCAGATATTAAATTCGAAACTACTACCAATGTTGATGATGCAATAAGAGATGCAAGTTTTGTAGTGAACACAGCATTAGTTGGTGGTCACAGTTATTTTGAAAAAGTAAGACAAATATCTGAAAAGTATGGTTATTACAGAGGGATAGACTCACAAGAGTTTAACATGGTTTCTGATTACTATACCATTACAAATTACAATCAAATAAAATTTATGCATGATGTTGCAAAAAAAATAGAAAAGCTCTCTCCAAAAGCATGGCTTTTGCAAGCCGCTAACCCTGTTTTTGAATTAACCAATCTAATAACAAGAACCGTTCCAATCAATATGGTTGGTATCTGCCATGGTCATCATGGGGTTGATCATATAATTGAAAAATTGGGATTAGACCCTAATAAAGTTGAATGGGAAGTTGCTGGAGTGAACCATGGAATTTGGTTAACCAAATTTATATACCAAGGCAAGGATGCATCCCCATTGATTGATGAACTGTTAGAAAAAGAAGTTGGCAATTTCAAACCAACTGATCCATTTGATGACCAAATATCGCTTGTAGCAAAAGATATGTATGAATTCTATGGTAAAATGCCTATAGGAGACACAGTAAGGAATGGAAGTTGGAAATATCATTTTGATTTAGAAACGAAGAAAAAATGGTTTGGTGAACCATGGGGTGGAGTAGACTCAGAATTAGGATGGAAATGGTATCAAGATAGACAAGCAGAAATTGCGACGGCGATGCAAAAAGTAGCAGACTATTTCCAAAAAAATCCAAACGCAAAATTATTTTCAAAAGATACACTTGATGAGATAATCTCTCAAACCAAGAATGAAGTAAAAGCCGAACTAACACAGGAAATATACAATCTTTTAGATCCTCAAAGAAAAAGTGGTGAGCAACATATTTTGCTAGCAAATGCTCTATTAAACGGCGAAAAAGTTGATTTAGTATTAAATTTACCAAATAATGGGACAATCTCAGGGATTTCAGATGATGTGGCTGTAGAAATACCAGTTTATGCTGATAAAGATGGAATACATCATTATGAAATAAATCCACCACTTCCAGAAAGGATTAAAAAGATGTACTTAGCCCCCAGAATAAATAGGATGGAAATGGCATTGGAGGCTTATTTAACTGGAGATAGAAAAGTACTAGAAGAATTTTTAATAAGAGACCCAAGAACAAAGTCTTACGATCAAGTTGTAAAAGTTTTGAATGAGATACTTGCCTTACCCGAAAACAAAGAAATGCGTGATCATTACAGTAAAAAATAGATACTATAAAAAATTCAGGGGCTAACTTTAGCCCCTTTTTCAATAAATAAAGTTTTTATTGAAAATTTTTGTTAGGCATGCATTATAGCTATCGCTAATTAATTTATCTATCTCTTCTACTCCAAAAGTTCTCATTATAGCTTTTTTATCAAATTTAGAGCTATCTACAAGCATAAAAATTTCATTGCAATTCTTTCCAACTATTTTTTTAATACTTGCACTTTGAGGAAGATTCTCAAAAGCCCCTTCTTCGTAAGAAAATGCACTACAAGAAAAAAATGCTTTTTCTACTCTCATTTCTTTCATCAGATTTTCTGGAATAACTCCTATTGTAACTCCGTTTTTATTATCCAGGGTTCCCCCTGCCACTACAATGTTGTGAGTGGGATTTTCTGAAAGAGCTAAAGCAGTGTAAAGGTTATTAGTTACAATATTTAAAAATTCCTTATTTTGGGCAATTTTTTGAGCTAGTATATAACAAGTACTGCTTGCATCTAAAAACAAAGTCGTATCTTTATTAATAAATTGAAGAGTAAGTTCAGCCATTTTTTCTTTTTTATTTTGATTGATTTTAACTCTCTCAAAAAACCTAGCTTCGGCAAATTGATTCCTTTTTTTTATACCACCGTAAAATTTCTCAATTAATCCTCTTTTATATAATTCTGAAACATCTCTTCGAAGAGTTACCATAGATACATTTAATTCTTGAGCTAAATCTTCCAGATTTGCAGAATTTTCTTTTTCTAAAATTTCTAAAATTCTATCTTGTCTCATAACTTTTGTCATAGAAATCACTCTCCGTGCTGTTTATAATAATATTGAGTTAAAAGAACATTAAAAAATCAAAATCATGCAAAAAATCTATTTAGAGATAATTATTAGAGATTATTTTCAATTAAACAGAAAATACTTTGATTATCTATGTTTTGTATTTTATCTTAAAATTGATATACTATGTTGAAATTATATCATAATAATATCATATTATGATCATATGTTACAAAAATATAATAAAAAGTTAGGAGGATAAAAATGGAATCAAATCAATTAAAAAAAGAAGTAGCAGAGTTTGCAAAACTAGTATGGGATAGGAAATTAACTGACGGAACAGGGGGAAATATGAGCATCAAAAATGGGGACGAAATATATATAACTCCAACAACTACGATAAAACATTTTTTGACAGAAAAGGATATTATTACCATTGACAAAAATGGCAATAAAATAGAAGGAGAAAAGGAACCCTCTTCAGAAAGAAAAATGCATTTAAAGATATATGAAAAAGTTTCTGATGTTAAAGCTATTATTCACGCTCACCCCCCGTATTCAACTTCATTTGCCATAACGTTTAACGAACTACCTATTTATGCCCTTCCAGAATCAGCTTTAGTTTTGGATCCAATAACTTATATAGAATATCAAATGCCTGGAACCCAAGACTTTGCAGACGCTTTTGAAAAGGGATTAGAAAAAGGTTCAAAAGTCTTTGTTCTTCAGAATCATGGTGTAACTGTTGTTGGAAAAGATATGAGTGATGCTTACATGAAATTAGAAACTTTGGAATTCTTGGCACAAGTTTCTTTTATCTCAAAACTGCATGGAAATCTAAATGAAATACCTGTAGATAAAATAAAAGCGTTTAAAGAGTTTGTTAATAAGAAAAATTAGGAGGAATACTTCGTGAATTTAGAACAAATAAAAGAAAAAGTTAAAAATTTTAAAGTTGAAGTTCCATCATGGGGATTTGCTAGGTCAGGTACAAGGTTTCATTCATTTCATATCCCTGGGGAAGCACGAAATGTATATGAAAAAATAGACGATGCTGCCTTAGTGAATAAAGTAACTGATGCTGTATCTGCTGTAGCTATTCACATTCCTTGGGATAAAGTTGACGATTATAAGGCTTTAAAAGAGTATGCAGAAAATAAAGGCTTAAAAATAGGGGCAGTTAATCCCAACTATTTTGAAGATGAAGATTATTTATATGGTTCTTTAAGTAATTCAAATATAAAAATACGGGAAAAGGCTATAGATCAAACCTTTGAATGTATAGAAATTATGAGACAAGTAAACTCAAAAGTACTCTCTATGTGGATACCAGATGGTTCTAATTACCCTGGACAAATAGATTTTAAGCGTTCTTTTGAATTACTAGAGGACTCTTTAAGGCAAATCACCAAAGAATTAGATGATGATATGACGATGCTTCTTGAATACAAGTTTTTTGAACCTGCATTTTATTCAACTCTTTTATGTGATTGGGGAACTTCCTATATGTTGTCTAAAGAATTAGGAGAAAAAGTCAAAGTCTTAGTAGATTTAGGACATCATCCACAAGGAACAAACATAGAATATATTGTTTCGTTAATGTCTTTCAAAAGGAAATTAGGTGGATTTCATTTCAACTCACGAAAATACGCTGATGATGATTTAACCGTTGGTTCTCTCAATCCATATGAATTATTTTTAATATTTGTTGAGTTAAACAAAAATTTTGATCTCTCTTTAGAAAATAAAGAAATAAGTTTAGTTTTAGATCAAAGTCATAACGTAAAACCAAAAATTCCAGCAGTGATTCAATCTATAAACAATCTACAAATAACATACATAAAATCTTTATTAGTTGATTTTGGGAAATTAAATAAGGCACAAGAAGAACATGATGTAATAAAAGCAGAAGAAATTCTAAAATCAGCTTATGAAACAGATGTAAGAGAAATTCTAAGGGAGGTGAGAAAAGAAAAAGGATTACCTGAAGATCCGATAAAACACATAAAGGAGAGTGATGAGTATTGGAAAATAGTGAAGGAAAGGGGAAAGTAGGAAAATCAAAACTAAAAAAGGAGGTTATTAAATTATGAAAAAAGTTACTTTTATATTTCTTTTTGTCATTTTAGTTTCCATGGGATTAGCTCAATATGATATCGTTTTTATTCCAAAACTTGTGGGAATTCCATATTTTAATGCCATGGAGAAAGGTGGAGAACAGGCTGCAAAAGATTTAGGAGTTAATTTTATCTATAGCGGATCAACAACGGATAGCGTTGCTGAACAAATACAGATGGTTGACAATTTTATAACAAGAGGAGTTGATGCTATAGCTGTAGCTCCTAATGATCCTGCTGCAATATCTCCTGTTTTGAAAAAATCAATGACAAATGGAATTCTAACAATGACAAGTGATACTGATGCGAATCAGGACGCAAGGGACTTGTTTATAAATCAGGCTAGACCAAAAGAAATTGGTTATCAAGTGATGGATACAGTCGCAAAAATTTTAGAAGGTGAGGGAAAATTTGCAATAGTTTCTGGAGGTCCAACAGCTTGGAATTTAAATACATGGATTTCATATTTACAAGAAAGATTAGCCGAATATCCAAATATAGAATTAGTAACTATTAGATACGCTGGTGAAGATGTACAAAGGGCTATGGATGTTGGGTTAAGTATAATGCAAGCTTTTCCTGATGTTGAAGTTTTGGTAGGTATGAATTCAACTTCTGGCCCAGGATTGGCTCAAGCAATAAAGGTTGCTGGAAAGACAGGAGAAGTCTATGCAACTGGTATCACAACTCCAAGTATGTTCAGAGAATATATGAAAGAAGGTATAGTTCCTGAATTTATATTATGGGATCCTGTTGAATTAGGCTATTTAACTGTGTGGGCAGCAAAATATTTATTGGATGGAAATACTTTACCTGAAAATCAACCTATTAACGTACCAGGTATTTCTACTAAACCGATTTATTATCCTGATACAAAAGAATTGGTATTGGGACCTCCATTGGTTTTTACTCCAGAAAATATAGATAATTATGATTTCTAGAAATAATTAATGGGGAGCACAGGCTCCCCATTAATGAAAAAGGGAGGAATAATCTTGGCATTACTAGAAATGAAAAATATCAAAAAAAGTTATGGAGGAGTTAAGGCCTTAAAAGGTATTGAATTTTCTTTAGAAAGAAGGGAATGTCATGCTTTAGTTGGAGAAAATGGAGCTGGGAAATCTACATTAATAAAATGTCTTACAGGAGCTACTAAAATGGATTCTGGAAAAATAATATTAGAAGGAAAGGAAATTGTTTTAAATTCTCCTAGGGATGGATTAGAAAATGGGATAAATGCTGTTTATCAAGAACCAATGATTTATCCCCAACTTAGTGTAGTAGAAAATCTTTTTATTGGTAAAGAGTTAAGAAATGTTGATGGTTCAATAAATTGGAAAATTGAAAAAAGAAGAGCTTTAGAACTTTTAAGAAGAGTGGGAATAAAAGAAAACATATTAGACTATCCTATGGAAGAGTTGTCAACAGCTTTTCAGCAATTAGTATTAATAGCAAAGGCACTTTTGTTTACTGCAAAAATAATAATTTTCGATGAACCTACTGCTATACTTACTGAGCAAGAAACTTCTAGACTTTTTAATATAATTATAGATTTAAAAAACCAGGGTTTAGGAATTATTTATATTAGTCATAGGTTGGAAGAGTTAGAAGTTATCGCAGATAGAATAACTATTATGAGAGACGGGGAAGTAAAAGGGACTTTTTTACAGAGAGAAATAAATAGAGATAAAATTATAGAATTAATGGCTGGCAAACATATTTTGGAAAAGAAGAAAAAAGAAAAATCTATAGGGAGGACCGTTTTAGAAGTAAAAAATTATAGTAAAGAGAAATTATTCAAAAATATAACTTTCGACTTAAAAGAAGGTGAAATATTAGGCTTTTCTGGTTTAGTTGGAGCGGGTAGAAGTGAATTAATGCAGGCAATTTTTGGAATTATCCATCCAGAAGAAGGAGAGCTCTTTTTTCAAAATAAACCTACAGAAATACTTGACCCAGAACATGCAGTTAAGATGGGAATAGCTTATTTACCTGAAGATAGAAGCTCTCAAGGACTTTTCTTGAATTTCAGTATTATAGAAAATATTAGAATAAGCATATTAGATCGTTTCAAAAAAAGTTTTGGTTTTATAGACGAAGAAAGTAGCTTTAATTTAGCCAATAATTACTTAAAATTATTAGAAATAAAAGCTCCCTCTGTTTTTACAAAGGTAAAAAATTTAAGCGGAGGTAATCAACAAAAGGTATTACTTTCTAAGTGGTTAGCTGTAAATCCGAGAATTTTGATTCTTGATGAACCAACTAGAGGTGTAGATGTTGCAGTTAAAGCGGAGATTCACGATTTAATTATTAATTTATCGCTCCAAGGTATGCCAATAATTGTCGTATCTTCAGAATTACCTGAAATTTTGAAATTAAGTGATAGAGTAATCGTAATGCATGAAGGAGAGGTCACCGGTGTATTTGAAAAAGAAGAAATAAACGAAAAAAATTTGATCAAAGCTGGAATTGGTGAAAATACATAGGTGGAGAGGTGAAATAATAATGATAAAAATAAAAAGAATTATAAAAACTCGAGAATTTATTATTTTATGTACTATATTATTACTAACTTTTTTTATCAGCTTATATTCAAAATCTTTTCTTCGACTAGAGAATATAAAAAATATTTTTATGCAAGTTTCTAGTGTTGCAATTAGTGCTATAGGTATGACTTTTATTATTATTACTGGTGGAATTGATGTTTCGGCGGGTTCAATTTTTGGTTTAAGTGCCTTAACAATGGCAAAATTAGCAACTTCTGGGATTAACCCAATTGTATCTTTAATTTTAGGAGCTCTTGTTGGTACTTTATTGGGTTTACTTAATGGTATTTTAATTAGCAAAATACATATTTCTCCTATAATTGTAACTTTAGGAACTATGAGTTTATGGAGAACTATGATTTTTTTTATTTCTGGAGGAAGATGGATTCTAGGAATACCTTCTGAGGCTTTATTTTTTGGAACAGGTACTATAGGGGATTTTCCCTTTCCAATATTTTTAATGATTATATTTGTAATATTTTTCTCATATTTTAGCGTCAAAAGACCTTTCGCCAGGTATATTTATGCTTATGGAAATAACCCGGAATTTCTAAGAATATCTGGTATAAATACTAGCAATGTTCTATTGTTTACATATACTTTGGCAGGCTTTATGTATGCAATCTCAGCATTTATAGTTGTTGGTAGGACGGGTATAGTTCAAGCAAATATAGGAACTGGTTATGAACTGCAGGTAATAGCTGCTGTAGTTTTGGGGGGGACAAGTATAACCGGAGGTAAAGGAACAATAATTGGTAGTTTTTTAGGAGCTACTATGATAGCCGTAATTAGCAATGGTTTAATTATGTTGAATGTACCTGCATTATTAGAAAATTTGATCTTAGGAATATTGATATTAGTTTCTGTTATTGCGGATATTTTAAGTAATAGAGGTGAAACCAAATGAAAAATAATATAGGAGTTATAGTTAGAGATAGAAATTTTATTTTATTGATGATTTTTATGGGAATATTTATTTATTTTACTTTTACCACAAGTGATTTTTTCAGTTATTATAATATTGTTAATTTAACAAAATATGGTGTAGAAATAGGATTACTTGCTTTAGCTGAAACTTTAATAATAATATCAGGAAAAGGTGGAATTGATTTATCAATAGGTTCCATTTTAAGTCTAAGTGCGATGACAATTGGGGTTTTATCCGGAAATATTGGTTTAAATATATGGATAGCTGCAATTATTGGTGTGGGCGTGGCAACATTGGCAGGGTTATTTAATGGAATAGCGGTATCTTTAATAAGAATCCCCCCTTTATTAGTAACTTTATCAACAATGTATATATATGATTCTTTAGCATTACTTATATCTATGGATAAATATGGGAATGCTATGCCCGTTTCTAATTTTCCAGAAAGTTATTTTTTCATTGGACAATATGAAATATTAAATATACCAATTCAAATATTTATTATTTTTATTCCTATAGTAATAATTCTTCATCTTCTTTTGTCAAAAACGATTTATGGAAAACATTTGTATGCAATTGGGTTAAATGATAAAGTTGCAAGATTTTCTGGGCTCCCTAATAATAAAGTGAGAATATTAGCATACACTATAGGGGGGTTTTTAGCCGGTATAGCTGCATTAACAATGACTTCTAGAATAGGAAGTGCTCGTCCAGATTTAGGTGCTAACCTAAATTTAAGAGCGATAACTATTGCTGTACTCGGAGGTACTAGTATAACTGGTGGCCAAGGTACAATAATAGGAACCGTTATTGCAATAGTACTAATAACTTTTTTAAATAACGGATTGCAACTCTCCGGAGTAAATCCGATATGGCAAGATGGAATATTAGGTATAATCCTTATTGCAAGTGCAATTATTAATTTTATTGTTTATAGAACAAATAGTTCAAGAAGTTAACTAGTTAAATTTTATTTATATTACATGAATAATATAAAAAAGTTAAAACATCATTCAGCAACAATTATAATACCCACTTCAGAAATAGCAAAAATAGTTGTTAAGCTGTGGTAAAAAAGATTAAATAAAGGGAAAGAAGAACTAAAATGAAGAAGTCCTAAGAGGGATAAAAGCGGTAGACTCACTCTCCAAATGAACAAAGTCGTAAAGATCAGAAGAATCGTAAACGGCATCAACCAAGAAATTAAACCCAGAAAGATTCAAAAGTTCTTTAGCTTTATTTAGTAAAGGGAAAGCATAATTTTTATCGTGGTGGCTAGCAGGAGAAACAACGCTAAACAGGGGGACATTTAAAAAAGAAAGGGTATGAACCTTGTAACCAAGATTAGAAAGAAAGGAGGTATTTTTTTGTATGAAAAAAATCATTAATAATCCTGACAATGTAGTTAACGATCAAGTTGAAGGGTTTATAAAATGTCATCAAGAAATAATTGAGAAAACTACAAATCCAAGGGTATTAAAATATAACAAATCTCCAGTTTCAGGGAAGGTAGGCATTGTAACAGGGGGAGGTTCTGGTCATTTACCAGCGTTTATTGGGTATATAGGAGAAAATATGGTGGATGCTGTTGCCATAGGAGAGATTTTTTCTTCTCCTACTCCTCAAGCTTTTCTTGACGCGATAATTGCTTCAGAATCCGGCAAAGGAGTAGCATGTTTATTTGGTAATTACGCAGGAGATAAAATGAATGTAAAACTTGCAATTAAAATGGCTAGGGCAAAAGGAATAGAAGTAAGAACTGTCGTAGCAAATGATGATGTTTCTTCTGCTCCAAAAGAGAAAAAAGAAAGGCGAAGAGGTGGAGGTGGAGAAATATTAATGTGGAAAATAGCTGGGGCAAAGTCTTCAGAGGGGGGAATATTGGATGAAGTAATAGATGTGGCACAAAAAACAGTTGATAATATGAGAAGTATTGGTGTAGGGTTATTTCCCTGTACAATTCCTGCATTCGGAAAACCCAATTTTGAGATAGAAGAAGGAAAGATGGAAATAGGAATAGGGCATCATGGGGAAAAAGGATTAGAAATAATGGATTTAAAGCCTTCTAAAGTTATTGCAAATATTATGTTAGATAAAATACTCCCTGATTTACCTTTTATTGAAGGAAATGAGGTAGTAGTTATGCTTTCAGGTTTAGGTGCCACACCTGTTGAAGAGTTATATATTTTATATAGCAATATATATAATGAATTAAAGGACAAAAAAATAGTTGTTTATAAATCTTATGTTGGGAATTTTTACACTTCGCTTGATATGGGAGGAGCTTTCTTAACGTTGCTTAAATTGGATGAAGAATTGAAAAGATTAGTCGATGTGAATGCATATAGTGTGGGGCTAAAACAATTTTAAGCCAGGAGGAAATTATGAAAGAATCATTTAAGAATGAAAGAGGAAAAATAATTGTTGAAAATATGGTAAAAATTATTCAAGATAATAAAAATCATTTGAGTGAAATAGATGCTCAGTTAGGTGATGGAGATCATGGTATAAATATGAATAAAGGGTTTTCTATCTGTTATGATAGAATAAAAGATAAACAATTAGGGTTTTCCGAATCTTTAGAGGTTTTAGGAAATGTTTTACTAAATGAAATAGGTGGTTCGATGGGACCGTTGTATGGAGTGTTTTTTCTTGAAATGGCTGAAGTTATAAAAAGTAAAGAAGTTATTGATAAATTTGATTTTTCAAAAATGTTGCATAAAGCTTTAGAAGGGATTAAAGAGCTAACTGATGCTAAAATTGGAGATAAAACATTGTTAGATACCCTGATTCCATCGATAGAGGCTTTTGATAGAACTATAAATAACAATGGAAGTTTTGTGGAAGCTTTGAATGATTTAATAGAATCAGCAGAAAAGGGTAAGGATTCAACAAGAGATCTGATATCCAAATATGGCAGAGGAAATAGATTGGGAGAAGCTTCAAAAAACATTTTAGATGCAGGAGCTGTGTCTTGTTATCTCATATTGAAATCAATGTCAGGTTCTATAAAAAACTTACTTGAAAGTTCCTCTTATTTATAAGAGATCTTAAAAATAACATAGGACTTTAGAAATGAAACATTTCTAAAAATAAATGTTTAAATTTAAAATGGTTAAACTACCCCGTCTGTTACCACACCCTGGCTGTGACAAAGAGCGTCGCATCTACCCCTCTCAAGAGGGGAATTTCTATTACATTTAGCTTCGTAGAAGGGGAATGGCGCAGCCCAGTTCACATAAAAAATTCAAATCTGAAACATATATAAAATAGTAAATTTTAGAATTTTTAAAAACAGTGCAAGGCATAAAAAAAGAAACTAACAATATCATATCCAAAAAATGAAAGAAATTTATCACGAGATTTATTTAAAAACCCATTAAGAATATAAAGGAACACCTTTTTGGGCTCGGAACTCAAAATTAAATAAAGAAGATTTGATGGAACAAATTGAAAACTTTAAAATAATGGGGATCGGTGGTTTTCATATTCATTCACGAACTGGTATGACTGTTGATTATTTAAATGATGAGTTTAATTAAATTATTTAACCAAAGAGCAAAAGAAGAAGATATGCTGTGTTGGTTGTATGATGAAGATCGCTGAACTTAGGGTTTTGCAGGAGGATATGTTACAAAAGATGAACAATATAAGCAGCGTTTCCTTGTTTTTACACCTTTTGAAAAAGATAAATTAAGGCAAGATAAAAAAAGAAGTTACAAAGGGAAAATTGCCTTTGCGCCTTATAAATAGAGTTAGGCAAAATAAGCAAAGGTAAGCACATTATTGATATAACAGCATATGGTAACAGGATAAACGCTTTTGGGACGGTTTATAATTGTGATGACGCGTATTTTTGGTTTGGACCAGATGCCTGGAGAACCACTGGAAACCAATGGTCATACGAGTACAGGCTTAAACCAATGGGAATTCTTATTTCTCCAAAAATTTATTGGATGAAATAAGTATCCAAATTTGAAAAAGGAGGAGGAAGAATAGATGAGAAGATACAAACTTTTTATTGATGGTGAATTTTTAGAATCATCTTCAGGGGAAATGATTCAGGTTATAAACCCTGCAAATGAGGAAGTGATTTCCGAAGTCCCCCAAGCAACTGTGGATGAAACAAGAAAGGCCATCGACGCTGCACATCGGTCTCAAAAAAGATGGGAAAAATTGCCTGCTGTTGAGAGGGGAAAATATCTAAGAAAGATAGCAGAAGGTATTAGAAAAAATGCAAAATTATTAACCGAGACTCTAATGGAAGAGCAAGGCAAGGTTAGAAGTTTAGCTGAAACCGAAATAAACTTTACAGCAGATTATATTGATTATATGGCGGAGTGGGCAAGAAGAATAGAGGGAGAGATTATCCCTAGTGATAAACCCAACGAAAATATTTATTTATACAGAGCACCGATAGGAGTAGTAGCTGGAATACTACCATGGAATTTTCCTTTCTTTCTTATAGCTAGAAAAATGGCTCCAGCTTTGATAACAGGAAATACCGTTGTCATTAAACCTAGCTCTGATACTCCAAACAATGCTTTTGAATTTGCCAAAATAGTTGCTGAAACTGACTTACCAAAAGGTGTATTCAACTTAATTACAGGAAGAGGATCGGTTGTTGGTGAAGAGTTGGCATCCAATCCCAAAGTTAGAATGGTTAGTTTCACTGGAAGCGTTGAAGCTGGCTCAAGAATAATGCAATTAGCTGCAAAAAATATAACGAAGGTTTCTTTAGAGTTGGGAGGAAAGGCTCCGGCTATAGTCATGGATGATGCTAACATAGACGATGCAGTTAAGTATATAAAACAATCAAGAGTTATAAATACGGGACAAGTATGTAACTGTGCAGAAAGAGTTTATGTACATGAAAAAGTTGCGGATGAATTTGTAGAAAAAATGACCAAAGCAATGCAAGATACCAAATACGGAGAACCCTTGAAATCAAATGACATAGAAATGGGTCCTTTGATAAACAAAAATGCCCTTGAATCTGTTAAAGGTTTTGTTGAAAGAGCGATAAAAGAGGGGGCTAAACTGTTAACTGGTGGAGAAGATGACAAATTTGAAAATGGATATTATTATAAAGCAACGATGTTGGCTAATTGTACTCAAGATATGGAAATTATTCAAAAAGAAATTTTTGGTCCCGTTCTTCCAATTGTTACTTTCAAAGACCTTGATCAAGCAATTGAATATGCAAATGATTGTGAATATGGTTTGACATCTTCTATTTATACTCAGAATCTTGATGTTATGATGAGAGCAGCTAATGAAATAAAGTTTGGTGAAACCTACGTGAATAGGGAGAATTTCGAAGCCATGCAAGGATTTCATGCAGGCTGGAGAAAATCTGGAATAGGTGGAGACGATGGTAAACATGGTGTGGAAGAATTTTTAAATACACATGTACTATACATACAATACGACACTAACAAAAAATAATTTTTTAGGAGAATTATATGAAAGTTATAATTCCATATGGAAAAAGTGAAAAAGAGGTAATTTTAGACGATAGGTTAAACATTAGAGTATTGAGGAAATCTAAAATAGAGGGGTTAAAGAATGTAAAGGATGTTATTAAAAAATCATTGGTTTCCCCTATCGGTACTCCTTCTCTTTACTCAATAGCGAAAGGGAAGAAGAATTGTTGTATAGTAATTTCTGATACTACAAGGCCTGTTCCTAATTATCTTCTTTTGCCCCCTATAATTAATACATTGAAATTAGCTGGAATGAAAGAAGAAAGTATAACCATCTTAATTGCTAACGGTTCCCATAACCCCGTTCCCGAAGATTTATTTGAAGAATTAGTAGGGGAAGAAGTACTTAAGTACAAGGTAAATATAATAAATCATGATGCATACGATGAAAATCATTTAAAAAATATCGGCAAAGTTTCTTTGGATTGCCCTGTAATAATAAATAAAAAATATTTAGAATCTGACTTAAAAATATGTACAGGTTTAATAGAACCTCATTTTATGGCAGGATATTCTGGAGGAAGAAAGTCAATATGTCCAGGAATAGTTGGCATTGAGACTTTAAAAGTTTTTCATGGGGTAAAAGCTATGGGAGATCCCAATTCAAAAAGTTGTCAGTTGGAAAATAATCCTGTCGACAAGATTGCTAAAGAAGTTGCGTTAATGACAGGTTGTGATTTTATTTTGAATGTTTCTTTAAATGAAGAAAAAGAAATAACAGGGGTTTTCTCAGGGGACATTTTCAAGGCACATCAATTAGGGTGTAAACAGGTGGTTAATGGTTCCATTGTAGAGATCGAGGAACCAGTTGATATTGTAATTACATCAAACACAGGGTACCCACTTGACCAAAACTTTTATCAAACCGTAAAAGGCTTAGTAGAAGCATCACAAATATTGAAACCTTCTGGCGTAATTATAATGGTTTCAGAGTGTAAAGCAGGTGTTGGTAAAGAAGAATTCAAAGAATTACTTTTGGAATTGAAAAAAGTAGGAATTAATCAATTTTTGAAGAATCACAGTTCTTCAGGAACGTTCCAAAGTGATCAATGGGAAGTGCAGAAATTAATCGAGGTGTTGAAAAAAACGAATAATATATTGTTATTTTCTTCTCTGGAGGAAGAAGATTATAAATATACTTTTGCAAACAATATTAAAACATTGGAAGAAGGTTTAGAAAGAGCTTTAAAACTGAAAAGAGATAATGCTAAGATAGCTGTAATTCCTGAAGGGCCATATGTTGTTGGAATGATAAAAAATCAAAAAGGAGATACATCAAATGGAAATATGCGTACTAATTAAACAAGTTCCATCTACAGACCAAGTTAAAATAGATGAAAAGACAGGTACAATGATAAGAAGTGATTTGGAATCAGAACTCAATCCTTTAGACATGTATGCGGTAGAAGAAGCTGTAAGGATAAAAGAAAAGAATTCAGGGACAAAAATAACAGCGATATCCATGGGACCTGCTTCTGCAGAATACACTATAAAAGAAGCGATATCTATGGGATGTGATGAAGGTGTGCTGTTAACGGACAGAAAGTTTGCTGGTGCTGACACACTAGCAACAGCATACACGATAACTCAATTTCTAAAAACAAAAAAATTTGACATTATATTTGCAGGAGAAAGGGCAACGGACGGAGAAACAGGGCAGGTAGGACCGTCGGTTGGAGCACAGTTAGAGATACCGATACTAACGTACGTAAATAAAATTACAAAAATAACAAACGAAAATATAACCGTTCAAAGAGCTATAGAAGGTGGAAATGAAGTTATACAGACAACACTTCCAGCGTTGATAACCGTGGTAAAAGAGATAAACGAACCAAGATTACCTAATTTGGAAAACAAATTAAGGGCCAAAAAAAGCAAGATAAAGATATTAACCAACGAAGAATTAAAAATAAAAGAAGACAAAATAGGATTAAAAGGATCACCAACAAGGGTTGTAAAAGTATTTTATCCAAAAATATCAAGACAAGGTGAAAAAATAGTTGTAAAAACTTCACAAGAAGGGGTAGAAAAAATACTAATGTATTTAAGAGAAAAAGGCGTGGTATCATGAAAAAGGAATACAAAGGGGTATGGACGATAGCAGAAGTAAAAGAAGGAAAAATCAACAGTGTATCGTATGAATTACTGGCATGGGGAAAAGACTTAGCAGAAAAACTCAACGTAGAACTATCAAGTGTAGTATTATCAGACAAAGTTGAAGAGATTGAATCACTCATACACTACGGGGCAGACAAAATTTACTATATTGAACACAAAAAATTGGCCCATTTTTATCCCGACATACACACAAACATATTAAAAAATATGGTAGAAGAATTAAAACCTGAAATAATACTAGCATCAGCCACCACCATGGGAAGAACGATTATGCCAGCTTTAGCAGCAAAGTTAAACACAGGTCTAACAGCAGATTGTACAAACTTTGAAATAGATGAAAAAACAAGATCGTTAATACAAATAAGGCCTGCAATTGGTGGAAATGTCATGGCTAAAATAAAAACGGTCACAAAACCCCAAATGGCAACAGTAAGGCCAAAATCGAAACAACCGTTAGAAAAAGATGAAAATCGGAATGGAGAAATAATAAAAAAGGAATATGAAAATGAAATATACGAATCAAAATACAAATGGATAAACTTTGAAAAAGACCGAAGTAGTGAGCAACCAATTCAACAATCTGATGTGATAATAGCGGGAGGAAAAGGGATAAAAAAACCAGAAAACTTCAAACAACTGCAAAGAATAGCTGAAAAATTAAACGGAGCGGTAGGAGCAACAAGAGCTGTTGTAGATATGGGATGGATAGATTATTCTCATCAAATAGGGTTATCTGGTAAAACTGTAAGTCCAAAATTATACATAGCTGTAGGAATATCGGGTGCGGTACAACACATAGCAGGAATGTCAAGCTCAAAACACATAATCTCAATCAACAAAGATCCTGAAGCACCTATATTCAAAATATCAGACCTAGGAATAGTAGCCGATGCAACAGACATTCTTCCTCTTTTAGAAAAAGAAATAAAATCGGGTGATAAAAATGAATGAATACAAAAAAATAAACGACAAGGTAGTAGAAAAAATAAGGAAAATAATGAAAAACGACGCGTTAATAATATACCAAGACGAAGAAAGCTTAAAAAGTTATTCAAACGACGAATCAGGGGGTGAATACTACGCCCACATGCCAGATATCGTTGTAAAACCTGAAACAAAAGAACAAATATCAGAATTAATTAAAGTTGCAAACGATGAAAATATACCAATAACCCCAAGGGGAGCGGGTAGTGGTTTAGCGGGAGCAGACATACCAATATATGGAGGGATAGTATTATCTCTTGAAAGAATGAACAGAATAATAGAAATAGACACAAAAAATCTGGTTGCAGTGGTAGAACCTGGGGTAGTAACAAACGATCTATGTAGGTTAGTATCAGAAAAAGGGTTGTACTATGCTGGATATCCAATGAGTGTAGAAACAAGTTTCATAGGAGGAAACGTTGCAACCAACGCAGGAGGAAGTAAAGTAATAAAATATGGTAACACGGCCCATCATATACTAGGACTGGAAGTAGTGATGCCCAACGGTGAAATTGTAGAGTACGGTGGAAAAAGAAGGAAAGACTCAAGTGGTTACAACTTATTACAACTGTTCATAGGATCGGAAGGAACACTTGGAATATTCACGAAAATATACGTGAATCTTATACCTCAACCGGGGAAAGTGGTTGATCTACTTGTACCGTTTAAAAGTATAGAAAAGGCGATAGACAATGTGGGACCACTAATGACGGAAACAAAAAGTCTGCCATCAGGAATAGAATTTATAGACAAAAAATCTATCGATTATGCATCTAAATACACAGGAATGGAGTTACCTTATCAAGATGAAGTGGGATCTTATTTAATAGTACAATATGAAGCAACAACATTGCAAGAGGTGGAGGAATTATACGAAAAAAGCGGCAAAAGTTTATTAAAAAATGGTGCAAAAGATGTATTCATAGCAGATAACAGGACAAATTCAGAAAAGATATGGAGGATGAGAAGGAACTGGTTAGAAAGTCTAAAAGCGGTGGATCCATATGTTCCAAGTGGAGATGTTGTAGTACCTACATCTAAAATACCCGAGATAATGGAGTATATAACACAAGTAGAAAAAGAATACCAGGTAGATATACCAGTAGCAGGACATGCAGCAGATGGGAACCTTCATCCAGCGCCTTTGAAACCCACCAACGTTTCACCACAGCAATGGAAGAATTTATCTGAAGAGATATTGGGAAAGATAGCAATTAAAGCTTCGGATATGGGTGGAGCAATAAGTGGTGAACACGGAGTAGGATTCATTAAAAAAGATTTACTTAAAAAGACAAAGCCAAATCAGTTTGAGAGAATGAAATTGATAAAACAAGTCATCGATCCAAACAATATTATGAATCCTGGTAAGTTGTTTTGAAAAATCATCAATAAAATTGATCAAATAAATATAAAAAGAAAAAGGTGATAAAAGTTGAAACATGTACATTTGGCAGCAGATCTTGGTGCTTCCGGAGGCAAGGTATTTACAGGTAATGTTCATAACGATAGGCTTACTTTGCAAGAAGTAAATAGATTTCCAAATAGACCTGTAAGTATAAACAGAATAGACTTTTGGAATGTTTTAGGGTTATACGAAAATATATTGGAAAGTATAAAGTTAGCTATGAATAAAAATCAAGAAATACTTTCTTTAGGAATAGATAGTTGGGGTGTTGATTTTGGCCTATTAAATAAAAACGGCCACCTAATAAGCAATCCTATTCATTATAGGAACATGTTTAAGACAAATATTATGCAAGAAACAATAGAAGAAGTAGGGAAAAAATGGATATTTGACCATTCTCCAACCCAATTTCAGCCTTTCAATAGCCTTTATCAGATATTAGCTTATAAAAGGTATGCACCAGAGTTCTTAGAAATTTCTAAAGATTTACTAACTATTCCTTCTTTGTTCAATTATTTTTTAACAGGAGAAAAAACTATAGATTTTACGATGGCCACGACAACTCAGATATACAATCATCGAAAAAGGGATTGGGATGTAGAAATAATTGAAAGGTTTGAAATCACTGATATATTGCCAAAAATAGTTCCTGCTGGAACAAAAGTAGGAAAGATTAAAAAAGAAATCATCGATAAAAGTTCAAATATTGAGGTAATTCTACCTGCAAGTCATGATACTGGATCGGCTTTTGCTGCTATTGCTTCTGATCCAAAGGATACGCTGTATATAAGTTTGGGTACATGGTGTTTAACTGGGGCTATTGTAGATGAAGTTCCCTTTAGTTATGAACTTATGGAAAACAATCTGGCTGCAGAAGGATGTCTGGATGGTTCATATAGGATTTTAGCTAACGTTACAGGAATGTGGTTGATTCAGGGGATTATAAAAAGTTTGAATTTACCAGATAATGGTGAGACATATCAAAAAATCACAAAAATGGCAGAAGGCGCCGAACCATTTTCATCATATATAAACGTGGATGATCCTTCTTTGCAAAATCCCGATGATATGATTCAAGCTGTTAAACGACAATCATTCAAAGATAGTAATATAGAATTAAAAGATGATTCACAAGTAATAAGAACAATTTTAGAAAGTATAGCTTTTAGAATAAATGAAACAAAAGAAAAGTTGTCAAAAATATTAAAAAATAACTTTAAAAGAGTTCATGCTGTAGGAGGTGGAACTAGAAACGAGTTACTCTGTCAATTTATTTCAGAAGCAACAGGATTACCAGTTATAACTGGTCCGGTGGAGGGAACAGCTGTAGGTAATTTAGTTTCCCAACTTTATGCTTTGGAATATTTAAAAGATTTTGATGAAATTAGAGAACTTATAAAAAGATCGTTTGAATTTAAAAACTATGAACCAAAAAATCACGAGATTTGGCAAGAAGCCTTCAATAGATTTAAGTATAAAAATAAATAAAAATATTCTGGTATGGTAAAAAAAGATATGATATAATTTGCAAAGAAAGAAGCGGATGAAAAAAGATGATATGATACCTCCAAAGTAGTTTTGTAATTTTTATTAAACACGTGTCTACTTTGGTTGATTTTTATTCTCCTTTTTGAAGGGTTAATATAATAGAATTCCCCTCTTGAGAGGGGTGTCAGACTGAAAGTCTGACAGGGTGTGGTCACAGACGGGGTAGTTGCTTGTGAAGTGGATTTTCAATTTGCTAAAAGCAAATTAAAGANTGACTACCCCGTCTGCAGCATAAAACGCTGCATCCACCCCTTCGAGGAAGGGGAATTAAACAGACTACCCCGTCTGCAGCATAAAACGCTGCATCCACCCCTTCGAGGAAGGGGAATTGAATCTGGACTTAAGTCAATATAGTAGAAGAAAAAATTTAGGAGAGATAATATGAAAGTACTATTAACTGGGTTTGAACCTTTCGGTGGTGATGAACTTAATCCTACCAAGAAAATTGTAGAAAATTTAGAAGGTAAAAGCATAGAAGGTGCTCAAATTGTTACCAAAGTATTGCCTGTAGTGTTTAAAAAAGCGGATAAGATTCTAACAGATTTATTAAAAGAGACTAAACCGGAGATAGCAATTCATTTAGGCTTAGCTGCTGGTAGAAGTAGCATTAGTTTGGAAAGAGTTGCTTTAAACTTAATGGATGCAAGAATTCCAGATAATGAAAATTATCAACCTAAAGATGAACCAATAAGAAGGGATGGAAATACAGCTTATTTTTCAAAGTTACCTATAAAAGAAATTGTAGAAGAACTAAGAAAATCTGGAATTCCTGCTATTGTTTCAAATACTGCAGGGCTATACGTTTGTAATGAGGTAATGTTCTTAAGTTTATATCACTCAGAAAAATTTGGTTATCCTCTAAAAACAGGTTTCATACACGTGCCTTATATTCCTGAGCAAGTCGTTGATAAGTTTACCTATTACGGTCAAAGTATACCAAGTCTACCTTTAGATATACAAATAAAAGCAGTTGAAGTAGCTATAAACAAAACAATAAAACTCTAGATAAAGGTTACACACCTTTTGGTGATGTATATTGTGGCTTTTTAAGTTGCTATGAAATGAGAATAAATTTTTTAGAAAGGAAGATAATAAAATGAATGTAAAGCAAAGAGTTATAGAATTATGTCAAAAGATTTCCAAAGAAGGTTTAGTAAAGGGTACATGGGGTAATATTTCTATTAGAGAAGGAAAAAAAGTTTATATAACTCCTTCGGGATATCCTTATGATAAAATGAAAGAAGAAGATATAGTTGTAATTGATTTAAATGGGAAAATCATTGAGGGTTTTAGAAAGCCTTCTTCAGAATTAAAAGTACACATTGCAATTTATAATGAAAGGCAAGATGTCAATTGCGTTTTACACACACACCCTGTGTATTCTTCAATAGTTTCATTAGTGAAAGATTTTATACCTCCGTTAATAGAAGATGGAGTAATGATTTGTGGTGAAAGAATAAATGTATCAAAATATGGTGAACCTGGCTCATGGGATCTTGCAAATAATGTTTTAAATGCACTTGGAACTAACAATGCAGTTATTTTAAAAAACCATGGTTTGGTAACTGTAGGTGAAAATGAAAACGAAGCCTTGACTGCTTCTATTGTTGCTGAAAAAACCGCACAAATCTATATTGAAGCTTTAAAAATTGGGGAAATTTCGATATTATCAGAAGAAGATGCGAAAAAATTAAGAGAAAAATATCTGAAATCTTATAGACAAAAAGAATAGATTTTTTAATGCAAGTAGTTATAGAAAAATAAAAATCTTTAATGGAGGAGGAAAAGAAAATGGAGAAGAAAAGTTTTCTGTTGATTTCGTTGATACTTTTGCTGAGTTTTATGTCTTTTGCCGAATTAGAGAGAGGGGGACAATATGGCGGTCTTGGTGGAGCAGATATTGGAGCACAGTGGATAGATGTAGAAAATTTAAATAAGGTGTTGCAAAGTAAAAATCTTCCACAATTAAACGACGTTGTAATGGTTAATGGTGGTGGCGGTTATGGAGTTATGGGAAGGTTTATAATAGGTGGAGAAGGATACGCGATATCCACTAGAAACAAATCCAACAAAAAAACTGTTCAACTTGATATTGGGTATGGATTATTTGATTTAGGATATTTGGTTTTTTCAAGAAATGCCTTAAGAGTATATATTTTGGGAGGTATTGGTGGAGGGGAAATGTCGTTAATAACTTCTCAAGAACCCGAATTATCAGATTTTAATTCTCAATTAGAGAATTACAATGAAAATCATTTTAACACAGAGTTTCCTGTTTTCAAAATAGGTTTGAATGGTGATTATATTTTGACTTTCAGTGGTGATTCCGCAGCAGGAGGATTGGCTATAGGAATATCTGCGGGATATGTTTTTGCCCCAGTTGGATATGTAAGTCAGTGGAGATTAGCAGAGCAAACTATTGGTGATGTTCCTGATTTCGGCCCAAGTGGACCATATGTTACCATTAGAATTGGTGGTGGAGGGATAGCCTTTTAAAAAGGGGAGAATAAAAATGAAATATCTTAAAATTAACGTAGGGGATAAAATACCTGAATTTTCTTTAAATAATGAAGAAGGGAATGAAATTAATAGCAACGATTTTTTAGGCAAATGGGTGGTGTTGTATTTTTATCCCCGAGATAATACTCCTGGATGTACTAAAGAAGCCGTTGACTTCACAAAGTACATAGACGAATTTAAGAATCTTAATTGTGAAGTAGTCGGAATAAGTCCGGATAATGAAAAAAAACATCATAATTTTAAACAGAAGAATGATTTACAAGTAATATTATTGGCAGATCCAGAACATCAAGTTTTAGAACAATTTGGAGTATGGCAATTAAAAAAGAGTTATGGAAGAGAGAATTGGGGAGTAGTTAGAACTACTTTTTTAGTAGATCCGAAAGGGATAATTAAAAAGGTTTGGGAAAATGTGAGCGTAAAGGATCATGTTTCAACTGTCTTAAAAAGTTTAAAAGAATTATTAGAAGATTAAAAAGGGAGCTTGGCTCCCTTTTTATTTGATATTTTAAATCAATTGTTATTCTCTGCTACCTAATTGCCCGTTAAACATGAATAATGCAGTTTTGTTGTCTCCAATCATTTCTAAGGTATCGACAATTTTCTTAGTATTAGCTTCTTCTTCTATTTGTTCTGCGACAAACCATTGTAAGAAATTTTCAGTCGCATGGTCATGAATTTCTTTTGCTAAATCTACTAGATCATCAATTGATCTTGTTACTGTGAGTTCATGATTATATGCTTCTTTAAAGGCACTAAGCGGACTATCCCAACTCTTTGCGGGCTTGTCAATTTTATCCATTTCTACTGTACCATCTTTGTCGTAAATATAATCGTAGATTTTTTGAGCATGAGATAATTCTTCTTTGCTTTGTACTTTCATCCATTTAGCAAATCCATCCAAATTCAAAGAATCGAAATATGCTGCCATTGAAAAATAAAGGTAGGCAGAGAAAATTTCTTTGTTAATTTGTTCATTTAAAGACTTAACCATCTTATCATCTAATTTCATAGTATCCTCCTTCGCTATTTTTTTAGGAAATAATTAGTATAATAATTTCTATAAGTTAATTATAACCTAATTTTTTTTCTTTTATATTAAAATTATTTTTAACTTTTTTAACTTGCGAGATTTTCCTATATTATGTTATAATACATCAAGAAACCGTTTCCATAAGGAGGGATATTATGTCAGAGGAAAATAACTTTAAAATTCCTTGGTTTAAAAGATTTGGAAATAAGATTGGACTACTTTTAATTGTCTTTGCACTGATACCTAGTATATTTTTGGTTAGTTATATTACTATTTCAATTCAGAATAGATCAGAAGAAAATGAGCAGAAAATAACTGAATTAATCGACAATCTAACCCAGGATTATCTTAACCAAATTATCGAGTTCAACTTCTTAGTTCAGGAACAATTAAATCAATATAATGAGTACCTAGATGGCCAAATTAAATATTTAGAATCTGAATTAACCACTCAAATAGAAGAAAATTATACTAATTCCTTTGATGAATCACTAAAAACGCTAAGTGACATTTTTCTAAATTTCATCGAGTCTCAAGAAAATGAACTTGAAAAGACAGGAAAGATGATAGCCTCTATTCCAAGTATAAAAGAGAAAACAGCTTCAAAGAGTATCTCTTTGGTAGAAAGATATAGCTTACTAGAACCATACGTTACCGCTCAACAATATAACGGCATGCAACTGTGGATTATGAGTCCCCCGGATACACGTGGTAGCGGATTGGACATAGAAGTAAAAAATGTCTCGTACAAAGTTCAAAACAAAGCTGAAACCTATTTGAAAGGCTATGAATATACAAAGCAATTGAAAATGGATGATTTTTTAAAGGAACAGTTTGAAAAAATTTTGGATCTAGGATATTTGACGCCCATTATACAAACAAAATCTTTTGATTCAAGACCTTACTTTGTTGGGATATTCCCTATTGCAGACCCTATAGCTACTAATACGGTAAATGGATTTTTAGTAGTTTTAGAAGAGTTTGAAAATCAAAAATTACTTGAGATATCTAGATTAATAGATGGTTATATATCTTTATATGACAGTAATTTTAGCGTTACTTATTCAAATCTACCACAAGAAGAATTATCAATTAACCAAAATAAAATTAATGATCAATTCGTAATTGAAGAAATATTAAACAAACAATTAAGAAGTTATTATTTTGCCACAGAAAAATTTGATGGTATTTATGTTCAAATATCTAAAGAATTTGAAACTATTGAAACTAATGTTGATTTATCACTACAAAAAACCTTTCAATTACCAGCTTTTTCACCAAAACAGGCAAGTTTTGAAATAGAAATGGGATTATCAGAAGTTATTAGAAATATTATAATTATCTTAATTATTTTAATAGTTGCTATAATAATATTTTCTTATTGGTTTGGGCAGCAGTATGGTAACCGAATTAAATCTTTGACAGAAAAGTTAAAAGAACTTACCTCGGGAGACCTAACAGTAGACTTTGAAAGTAAAAGCAAAGACGAAATAGGGCAAATGGCGAATGCGTTATCAGGAATGAGTAAAGAACTAAGAAAATCGATGGGATCGATAAAGCAAGCATCAAGCAAAGTAGAAAGTGCATCAAAAACGCTAACAAACTCATCACAAGAAAGCAGAAAGAACTCAGAAAAACTAAAAGCACAAATAGACAAAATACAAACAAGTACAGAAGAAACAGCGGGGAATGTAGAAGAAGTAACCTCAGGAGTAGACGAAGTAGCAAGGGCAGCACAAGGGGTATCGCAAGATGCACAAAGGTTAAACGAAGAAGCCGAAGAAACGAACAAGGCAGCGCAAGAAGGAAGTAAAACGATAGAAGAAATAAACGAAACGGTAAAAGAAGCGGTAGGAAGGACAAAAGAAAGTCAAAAAGAAGTAGAAAAACTAGCAAGCAATGCAAAAAACGTACAAAGCATAGTAGAAACGATAAGCTCGATAACGGAACAAACGAACCTATTAGCGTTAAACGCAGCGATAGAAGCGGCAA
>NZ_AUPM01000057.1 GCF_003265365.1 Petrotoga sp. 9PW.55.5.1
AGAGGAAGGTATCGAAAAAGGTTTCGAAAAAGGTATCGAAAAAGGTAAACTTGAAGGAGAAAAGGAATTTGCAATTAAGATACTTAGTCGTAGGTTCGGAAATGAATTAACTGAAGAATTAAAAGAAAAGATTAGAAACACAGATGAAAAAACAATAAATTACATAGGAGATAATCTATTAGAAATAACCATAGACGAATTAAAAGAAATTTTGAAATAAAAGTATAAGACATCTTAAATTGACCGTTAATTCCCCTTTTTGAAGGGGTGGCTGTGACGGTTATTGTCACAGACGGTGTAGTTGCTTTTGATTTACCCTCACAGAAGCAGAATTAGCTTAAATTCCTCTCTTGAGAGGGGTGTTGATTTTTATTTCCCTTTTTGAAGGGGTGGCTGTGACGATTATTGTCACAGACGGGGTAGTTGCTTTTGATTTACCTTTGAATTGGATTTTCAATTTGCTGAAAGCAAATTAAAGAGTGACTACCCCGTCTGCAGCATAAAACGCTGCATCCACCCCTTCGAGGAAGGGGAATTAATGGTAGTTTTATATTATTCAACTATTTCCTCAATTTCAAAGTAGTGTTTGTCTTTTTGACAGTATAGTTTTTCTTTTCCTCTGTATTGTTTGTAATACAATTTTTCCCCACATGTTGGGCAAGTGTATTCAGATGGTTCATACCAGTACATGTTTCCACAAGAGTTACATTTAAAATAGGTTTTGCCTTTTTTGCTTCTGAGTTTTTTTACTTCTCCACCACAGTTTGGACATGCGCCTTTCGCCTTAACGTTTCTTGTATATTTGCAGTCAGGGTAATTGCTGCAAGCAATGAATTCGCCAAATTTTCCGTGTTTTAAGATTAAATCCCCACCACATTCCGGACATTTTTCTCCGATTTTATTTTCTTCTTGGTTTATTTTCAGGGTTTCTTCGAGATAGTTTTTTATATATAACTTGTCTTTTATCGTTACTCCGAAAGAGTCTGGTGGTAGTTTTTGATTTTCTTTACAATCTTCACAAGATAGATACAATCCGTATCTACCAAAGTTTAAGATCATGTTTTTGCCGCATTTTTGACATGGAACATCACTTTCATAATGAAGAACTTTCTTTTTTGTTTTTATATTTTCAGCTGCATTATTTAAAAATTGTTCAAACTCTTTATAAAATTCTTCCAATACCTTTTTGCTTTTATTATTTCCACTCTCTATTTTGTCTAGGTCTTCTTCCATATTAGCAGTAAATTTAACATCTACTATCTCAGGGAAGTAAATTTCAATGAAATCAGTTACAACAAAACCTGTGGTTGTGGGTCTTAGAGTGTTTTTAGAAATTTTAGTTACATACTTTCTTTGTAAGAGTGTAGATATGATTGTAGCATATGTGGATGGTCTGCCTATTCCTTTGGATTCCAATTCTTTTATTAATGAGGCCTCTGTGTATCTGTTAGGTGGGTTGGTTTCTTTTTCCTCGGCTTTTAATTCTTCGTAAGTTATCTTTTCGTTTTTGTCTAATTTAAAACTTATTTCTTTTTCTGTTGGGTTCCAAAATCTTTCAAAACCATCGAATATTCGCTCTTTTGATGTGATTTCAAAAGTATATTTCCCAGTATTATCTTCTATTATATGAGTTTTTTCAATATATTTAGATGGAGTTGATTGAGAAGCCATAAATCTGTTCCATATGAGTTCATATAGTTTAAAATGATCTCCAGATATCAACTTTTTCGCATTTTTGGGGTCCATAAAAATATCAGTTGGCCTTATAGCTTCATGAGCATCTTGAACGTTTGATTTTTTATTTTTGGTGATATAATTTCCCAGATAATCTTTGCTTAAATTCTTTTCCAAATATTCGAGAGCAGATTTTTTGGCATCATCTGATATTCTTGTAGAATCAGTTCTCATATAAGTGATGAAAGCTATGCTGCCTTCTTTGGTTTCTATTCCTTCATACAGATCTTGAGCTATTTTCATAACTTTTGACGAACTCCAATTGAAAAAAGAAACAGCCGTTTGTTGCATAGTACTTGTTATAAAGGGTAAAGGTGGTTTTTTTGTGGTTTCTTTTTCTTCTATTTTTTGCAACATGAACTTTTTGTCTTTCAAGTAATCAAATATTTCATCTTTTTTCTTTTGGGTTATATTTTCAGTTTTAATCTTTTTGCCGTCTTCTTTTGAAAGAGGTATTTTTAATCCTTTGTGGTCTAAATATATGTTGAAGTACTTTTTTGGTTTAAAATTGAATATCTTTCTTTCTTTGTCTATTATTAATTTTAATGCAGCAGATTGCACCCTTCCTGCACTTGTTTTGTAATCTTTTAGAACTTTCCACACAAGTGGAGATATTTTGTAACCAACTACCCTGTCTAAGATTCTTCTTGCTATTTGAGCATCAACCTTTTTAAAATCAAGGGTTTGGGGATTGTTTATAGAATTTATTATCGCATTTTTTGTGATTTCTGAAAATATTATTCGATTTTTTTCTTTTGAATCTAAATTTAGTATTTCTGCAAGATGCCAAGCGATGGCTTCTCCTTCTCTATCCATATCTGAAGCGAGTAATACCTTTTTCCCTTCAGTTTGTTTTTTTATATCTTTTATAACCTTTTCTTTTCCTGGTATAATCTGAAAGATGGGTTCAAAATCTTTTTCTATGTCAACACCAAATTCCTTTGGTGGCAAATCTCTGATATGACCTTTTGATGCTATTACCTTGTAATCTTTTCCTAAATATCTTTCTATAGTTTTAGCTTTAGATGGTGATTCAACTATCACAACATATTTCCCGTTGTTGTTTGCTTTTGTAGAAGATGGAGATTTCGTTGTTTTTTTTGAATTTGTTGATTTGGTTGATTTGGTCGATTTTGTAGATTTTCTGGGCATTAAAAGTATAACCTCCTATTTTTTTGTTTTTATTAATCATCTCTTTCGATTCTAATTTTTCTTGCGAGTCTTTTGTCGTATTCGCTCCATTCACTATCTTTGTCTATCTGTAAAGCATTTCTTATGTTATCTTTTACTTGAGCTATTTTCGAATCAATATTGTCACTTAATCCTATAATAAAAGATTCTATAGTTTTTGGAACTATGGGGCTTCCATATTCTATTTCTCCATGATGAGATAATATAATATGCACCAAATGTTTTAAATCCTTCTCTTTTATTTTAGGATTTATTTTTTTTGACTCATCATACAAGATTTTTGTTCCCAACTGTATATGTCCTATTAATTCACCAGCCTCTGTTTTGATTATTCCAGCAGGAGTTACAGAATATTCTTGAATTTTTCCTATATCGTGCAAAAGAGAGCCAGCTATTATTATATCTTTGTTTATTACTATTTCTTTTTCTTCTTGATATAGATTGCAAAGGTTTAATGAGATTTCTGTAACCATAAGTGAGTGTTCTAGTAAGCCTCCTGGGTAGGCATGATGTACTTCCATAGCTGCTGGAGAGAAGAAAAATTCTTCCTTTAACTTTTGATTTTTTTCAAAGATTTGTTCTAATAAAGCTTTGATTCCATCATTTTCAACTTTTTTTATGTAAATTTCAAGGTTAGATTTTAAGATATTTAAATCATTATTAGAAAATTTTAAATACTTTTCAGGGTTTATTTCAGCCATACTCATTTTTCTAATAGAATCATCTTCATTACTTATATTTATTTGAAGTCTGTTATCAAATAAAACTGTTTTGCCTTTTACTCTAACAACGTCTCCAACTTGTATCTTGTTGTTGTTTTCTTCCGGATAATACCAATCTATAGCTCTTATTGATTGGCTTTTGTCGGATATAGTAATAAGCAAAAATGATTTGTTGCTTTTTGTTTTTTGAAGTCTTTTGCTAATTACTTTTCCTTCTACTTCTTTAATTTCATTTGGTTTTAGATCTGAAATTAAGGATATATTTTCATCGTTTGATTGATTTTCAAAGACATTACCTTTTATTAAATCACCAAGTGAATATTGCTCATTCAAAATAATTTCCTCCTTTGAGATACCTTCTTTGAACTCTTTGCGTGATTTTAGAAGTAATTTCATAGTTAATTGTTTGAGCTCTTTTTGCAACTTCTTCGGCACTTATGTTATCGTCTTTTTGTTTACCTATAATTACCACTTCATCACCGATAGATACATTATTATTATAAGAGATATCAACAACAATTTGATCCATAGAAACTCTTCCTAAAATTTTACACCTTTTTCCATTTATCAAAACTTCTCCCTTATTGGAAAGATTTCTGAAATAACCGTCTGCGTACCTATAGGGATTACAGCAGTTTTTGTTTCTCTTTTTTGCTTTGTATGTTCTTCCATAACCAACTGTATCTTCTGGTAAAAGTTCATGAACGCTTGAAACAACACTTTTTAATTCTAAGATTGGTTTTAAATTTGGTTCGATATGTGTAACGGATGGTTGTAGTCCAAATGTTGCAATTCCAGCTCTTACATAATCTAAAGAATAGTTAGGGAAAAATAATGCACCAGCACTGTTTGAGATATGTTTTATTTTGGAATAAATGCCTTCACTTTCAAAGTACTTAGATAAGGTTATGAACCTATCAAATTGTACGTGTGTAAAGTCATCTTTTTCATCCGCATTTGCAAAATGTGAATATATTCCTTCTATCGATACGTTGTATTTTTTGATTAAACTTACCAATTTTGGAATTTCCGCTTTTTTTATGCCGATTCTGTTTATCCCTGTATCTAGATTAATATGAAACTTAAATTTCTTAACATCACTACCAAGTATAACACATGCTTTTTCTAAGAAATAAGAAGAGGTGATAGTTGGTTTTATAAACTCAGAAAATTCTAAAACTTCTTTTAGATCTTTTGGAGAAAAATAGTTGAAAATTAAAATGGGTATCTTTATTCCTTGTTCTAAAAGATTCAACGCCTCTTCCAAAAAAGCTACCGCTATCATATCATATCCTTCTTTGATAGCGGCCTTAGCTAAGAAAGTTGCCCCATGTCCATATGCGTTTGCTTTTAATACGGGCATAATTTTTGTTTTTGTATGTTTTTGAAGAAAATCTAAATTGTATAAGTATTTGTCAATATCTATATATGCAACAGTTTCTCTGCCTATCATTTACTTTCACCTTTTAAAAAAGATATCAGTTTATCTCTATTTTCTATGTATTTAGAGAGTACTATACTTTTATCTTTCAGAACTATTACTATCTTTTTTGAGGTTATATGAATTTCTCGAATTGAAGATCTTGAGAAATCTTCGTATTGTTCAGAAAAAACTGAAGTCAGAACGTAGAACTTTTTATTTTTTTCATCGTAAATGATTGGGTGTCTCATGAATTTTCTAGTAGAGTAAAACAAAACGGCAGCAATAATTCCTATGAAAGAAACCGCTATATAAGTTTTAGGATAAAGACTATAAATAATGTTGCCTATTATAAATAAAAAGAGTATAAGAATTAAGGGAAGAAAATATAAGACTTTTGAATATCTAAACTTATAAAGCAATATCAAAACCTTCTTCATAAGATTTTATTAAAAGAACGGATAAAAAGATTATACAACAAATCTTTTGTTTTAGCAAAAGGTATTATATAATTACTGGGGGATGACAGTTCTAACCAATTATTTTGGAGGAGGTTTTAGGATGTTTAAAGTTACTGTTGTACAGTTCAAACCAGAACTATTTGAGGTGAAAAAGAACGTTGAGAAGGTTTTGAAAATGATTGAAGGTATTAACACAGATTTAGTGGTTCTTCCTGAATTAGCTTTTACGGGATATGCCTTTTCTTCAAAAAGCGAAATTGAAAAGACATGGGAGTCGCCTCTTGATAATGAAGGATACGCCTTTAAAGCTTTTAAAGAGTTTTCTAGAGATACTGGTGCAGCAGTTGCTTATGGTTTCAACGAAAGATATAATGGTACCTATTATAATTCTTCCGTTCTTATAAAACATGATGGAACATTTAAAATATATAGAAAAACTCACCTATTTTACAGAGAAAATTTATTTTTTACACCAGGAGATACAGGTTTTTGGGTTGAAGACGTTAATGGAATTAATGTAGGTCTTGCAATATGTTTTGATTGGTATTTCCCAGAATCTTTCAGAACGCTTGCTTTGCTTGGAGCTGACATTATACTTCACCCTTCAAATTTAGTTTTGCCCTACTGTCAAGAAGCAAACAAAATAAGATCTTTAGAGAACAAAGTCTATATAGCAACAGCGAACATATATGGAACACAAATAAACAAAGAAATATCTTATAAATTCTCAGGCAAAAGCCAATTAACTTCTCCGACTAGTGAAGTTTTATTTAGGCTTCCTGAAGAGGGAGAGTATGTGAAAACAGTAGAAGTTGATGAAAGATTAGCAAGAGATAAGTCCATCAACGAATTCAATGATTTGTTTAAAGAGAGAAAACCAAAATTTTATTTTCACTCTTAAGTTAAGAGTGATATAAGATTATATAACATATATATTTAGTGACATTATAATTATTGATAATAATTGATTTTATCTTTATAATATAATTTCATAAAAGAGTTGAAAAGCGGCTTTTTTTTAAGTATAATATAAGTGATAGCAAACGAATACATAAAGTGATAAAAAGTTTTGACTAAGGAGGTATTTGTAATGGCTGCTAAAGAATATGTTGTAGGTATAGATTTAGGAACTACAAATTCTGCTATCGCTTGGGTAAAGCCTGATGGAAATCCTGAAGTGATAACTAATTCAGAAGGTAAAAGGACTACCCCTTCTGTTGTTTCTTTTACAAAAGATGGACAAATACTGGTTGGAGAACCAGCTAAGAGGCAGGCTATTTTAAATTCTGATAGAACAGTTAGGTCTATAAAAAGATATATGGGTAGTGATTATACAGCAAAAATCGATGATAAGGTATACACACCTCAACAGATAAGTGCCTATATCTTAAAGAAATTAGTTAAAGATGCCGAAGAATATTTAGGTGGAACGATCAAAAAAGCTGTAATTACTGTCCCAGCATATTTCAACGATGCTCAAAGACAAGCTACCAAAGAAGCTGGAGAAATAGCAGGTTTAGAAGTTCTAAGGATAATCAACGAACCAACGGCCGCATCTATTGCTTTTGGTTTGGATAGATCTAGTGAAGAAAGAAAAATAGTTGTATATGACTTAGGTGGAGGAACATTCGATGTATCTATATTAGATATAGGAGAAGATATCATAGAAGTAATTGCAACATCGGGTAACAACCACTTAGGTGGAGATGATTTTGATCAAAGAGTTGTTGATTGGCTAGCAGATGAGTTTATGAAAGAAAATAGAGTAGACCTTAGAAAAGACAAACAAGCTTTACAGAGATTAAGAGAAGCAGCTGAATCAGCGAAGATTGAATTATCTAGTAAATTAGAAACGGATATTAACTTGCCATTTATTACCGTAGTGGATGGTCAACCTGTACATTTAGAAAAGAGATTAACCAGAGCAAAATTTGAAGAACTCGTAAGAGATTTGGTAGAATCAACAAGAGGTCCGATTGAAAATGCTATGAGAGATGCAAAAGTAACTCCCCAGGATATTACAGATGTATTACTTGTCGGTGGTTCTACAAGAACGCCATATGTCCAAAAATTAGTTAAAGATTATTTTGGTAAAGATCCATCCAAAAGCGTAAATCCAGATGAAGCTGTTGCGATTGGTGCTGCTGTTCAGGCTTCTATAATGGTTGGCGAAACAGATAGGGATTTGGTATTAGTAGACGTAACCCCGTTATCTCTTGGAATAGAGGTAAAAGGAGGGTTAATGGAAGTAATAATACCACGAAACAACAAGATCCCTGTTAAAAAATCAAAAGTCTTTACAACCGCAGTGGATGGTCAAACAGAAGTAGAAATAAGTGTTTATCAAGGTGAAAGACCTTTAGCAAAAGATAATTTCTTTTTGGGAAGCTTTAAACTAGCAGGTATTCCACCTGCACCAAGAGGAGTGCCTCAGATTGAAGTCACCTTTGACATAGACTCAAACGGTATAGTTAACGTTTCAGCTAAAGATTTGGCAACGCAAAGACAGCAATCGACCGTAGTAACAGGAAGACATAAGCTAAACAAAGATCAAATAGATAAAATGATAAAAGAAGCACGTGAATACGAAGAACAAGATAAAAAGGTAAGAGAAAAGATAGAATTAAGGAATCAAGCAGATGATATGGTATATCAAACAGAAAAACTATTGAATGAAAATGGAGATAAGATACCAGAAGATATAAAATCTACAGTTGAGGCTAAAAAGCAAGAATTAAAAGATGCTTTAGAAGAAGATAACGTAGGTAAGATAAAAATAGTAATGGATGAACTTCAAAAAGAGTTAATGAACTTAGGACAATTCATGTATCAAAACCAAAATCCAGGGGCAGCAACCGGAGCAACAAATCCAGGGAACGATCAACAAGAGTAGGGAATAAACCTAACAATCAGGAGACCATTTTGGCCTCCTGATTTTTTTGAAAAATATCGAAAATTAAGATTAGTTGTGCTATAATTCTTTGGAAGCAAATCAATTAAGTATTACAGAGTTTCAGAAAGGGGGTTAAGGGTTAGACCCCATCTAAAGCATGAAGAATACTGAACAAGTAATAAAAAGAAATTTTATTATATACTTTATATTATTAGGAGTTACCCTATTTGTAGGTGTGCTCTTTATATACAGTTCTCTTTTTGCTATTCAAGATTCAAAAAGTATAAATCCGGAACAAAAGTTTCAAACATACATAATTTCTTTGATTTTAGGATTTATTGGAGGGATGGGAGCTTTTATTTTTAGTAACGTATTCACAAAAAATAAACAAATAATGCTATCTTTGTTGATATTTTTAAATATGCTTTTAGGAATCGTTCTATTTACTCAACCGATTGCTGGGGTAAGACGATGGCTAAACATAGGATCATTCCAGTTTCAACCATCGGAATTAACGAAATTGATACTTCCTGCTTTTTTGGCTTTTTACTACGCTCAGATAAAGAATCATAAGAATTTTGTTTTGAACGTAATATTGCCGATGCTGATCAGTGGAATAAGTGTCTTTTTAATATTCTTAGAACCTGATCTTAGTTCTACTATTTTAATAACAACTTTAAGTATAATAACAATATTTCTAGGAATAAGAGACAAAAAAGTGATGATTTTTTTCATTATTTTAATGGTGGTTTTAGGTGTTTTTGTTTTCACCTTTCAAGAGTATTTCCTACAAGATTATCAATCTTCGCGTTTAGCAAATTCAGATGATTATCAAAGCCAAAGATCAAGAGAAGCTATTAAAAGAGGTGGATTAATAGGAACCGGTCCATTTGCAGGAAAATTCAAATACTATGTTCCTGAATCATACAGTGATTTTATAATATCTGTTATAGGGGAAGAATGGGGGAAAATTGGTATAGCAATGGTTATAACCCTTTTTTTCTTTTTGTGTCATGAACTAGTATATATGGCATATCTAACAAAAGATTACGCTACATTTATCTTCTGTGGTGCTACTGCTTCTTGGATATTTATACAAGTTGCTATTAATACATTAGTAGGCCTTGGTGTCCCATGGATGCCTGTAACGGGGGTAACTTTTCCTCTTGTAAGTTATGGAAACTCATCCATGATAGTAACATTAACTTCTATAGGATGGGCGTTGGGATTAATTTATAATAACATGGAGTTGAACGACGAAAGTGAATATTATGAATAAAAAAGAATTAAAGGTAGTTTTCTCAGGTGGGGGAACAGGGGGACATTATTACCCAGCATTAGCGTTATTAAAGTATCTTGATAAAAAATACGATAAATTAAATGTAATATATTTCACCACAAAAGGACGAATAGAAGAAAAACGATTATCTAAAGATTTTCCAAAGGCAAAGATGATTCCATTAGATACTAAAGGCTTACAAAGACCACTATACAATCCAAAGAACGTGTCAAGGATATTAAATGTTCTAAAAGATACGCATAAAGTTCAAAAAATATTAAGAGAATTCAAGCCCGATTTTGGTTTTTTAACAGGTGGATACGTTACTGTTCCTGTGGGCCTTGCTTTAAAAAATCTAAAAAAACCTTTTTATTTACATGAGCAAAATTCCATACTTGGTATATCTAACAAAATATTATCAAGATGGGCAGAAAAGGTATTTGTAAGTTACGAAGAAACAAAAGCAAACGAAAAGTATATATTATCAGGGAATCCTATTAGAGTACCAGACAAAGAAATTCCACGAGCATATTTGAAAAACTTCGGTATAAAAGATTTAACAAAAAGATGTATATTAGTATTTGGTGGGAGTTTAGGTTCTGAAGAAATTGACAATATAATGTACAAAGTATATGAAAAAGAAGACCTAAACAATTATATTCACATAACTAAAAACAAAGAAAAATACAAACAGTTTCCTCATGTAATTACCTACGAATACCTTGACAATCTTTATGAAATTATGACTGTTAGTGATGGGGTAGTATCAAGAGCTGGTGCAACAACCCTTGCGGAAATTCAGTTCTATAATCTGCCCGCAGTATTGATACCTTGGAAAGGCGCAGCTGAAAACCACCAGTACAAAAACGCCATCTCACTCAAAGAAAAGGGAAAAGCAGAAGTATTTGATGATCAAAACGTCGATATAAAAAAATTAATAGATTTTTTAAACAATATAACCCCTAAAAATTCAGATTATATCTATAAACCAAAAAACAATCAGGCCGTAGAAATAATAGTTGAAAATATAGCAAGGAGGAACATATGAAATACTACTTTTCAGGAATAGGCGGAATAGGCATGAGTTCTCTCGCCTTATACAAAGCATACAAAAATGGAATAGAAAATGTAATAGGCTCAAACAACGAATCAAACGAAAGGGTAGAATACTTAACAAAAAAAGGAATAAAAATAAAATTAACTCAAGACTCAAATCTACCTAAAATTGATTGTTTTATAAAATCAACAGCAATTAGACAAGACAATCCAGAGTTTATTGAAGCAAAGAAAAGAAATATTAAAGTATTAAACAGAATGGAACTTTTAAATTCAATATTAAAAACATACACCTCGTTAGGTGTAACAGGAACAGATGGAAAGACTACAACAACTGCTATGCTATCTCAAATATTCAAAAATGCTGGAAAAGACCCAACCGTTTTCTTAGGTGGAATACATGACTCTTTGGAAGATGGAAACTTCAGATATGGAAAAGGGATAATAATAGCTGAAGTCGATGAAAGTGATGGATTAATAAAAGATATATCTACTGACTTTTCTATAATAAACAACTTAAGACCGGATCATTTGGAACATTACAACAACGAATTCGTTAATCTAGAAAAATCTCTCTTTGAATTTGCTAAAAATACTAAAGAATTATTAATACTCAATGGAGATGATCCTCATTTGTCAAAATGGAATTTGGAAGGTAAAAAAGTACTGTACTTTGGACAAAATGAAAATGCTAGTTACACGATAAAAAACAGAAAACAAATCAACGATCACCAAATATTTCAAATATACAGTAAAAATACATTTATAGGAGAAATAAAGTTAAACCTTCCGGGAATACATTACGCTTATGATGCCTTGGCCTCAGCTACTTTTTCTTTAGAATACGGGATATCTTTCAATATAATAAAAGAAACCCTAAAAAATTATAAATCCGTTCAAAGAAGATTCAACATATTATACGATGATAACAACTTATGTATAATAGATGATTATGCCCATACGTCAGATGAAATCTCAGCAACTATAAAAGCAACAAAAGAATATTTTCTCAAAAGAAAATTAATAACAATATTCCAGCCACACCGTTATACGCGATTACATTTTCATATGAAAGACTTTATTGACGTACTAAAAAATTCTGATGAAGTTCTTGTTTATCGGATATATTCTGCATTTGAAGAACCAATCAATGGTGTTGATGAAGCTAAAATCACTGAAATGCTCAACTCAAATAACACTCCTTCTAAATTCTACAACTCTGAAAAAAATCTTATAAACGATCTATTACAAGAAAAAGATGCGATACTACTTTTTGTTGGAGCGGGTGACATAACAGACGTAGCAAGAAAATTATCAAAAATCAAAAAAAACTCTTGACATATTAATATTTTTATGATAATATATTTCAGGTTTGAGATAATGCCCCCATCGTCTAGCGGCCTAGGACATTGGCCTTTCACGCCAAAGGCACCAGTTCGAATCTGGTTGGGGGCGCCATTTTCTAAAATGGGTGTTTAGCTCAGCGGGAGAGCGTCTGCCTTACAAGCAGAAGGTCGCAGGTTCAAATCCTGCAGCGCCCACCATCTTTTCAAGATGGGCAGGTAGCTCAGTCGGTAGAGCAACGGACTGAAAATCCGTGTGTCGGCAGTTCGATTCTGCCCCTGCCCACCACGAAAAAAGAGGCATCAATTTTGATGCCTCTTTTTTCATACTATTGTCAAATAATTAACTTTTTAAACGCATTTCTGCGTACTTAGACTTGAAACCTAATCTTTCATACAACTTTCTTGCCGGGTTATCATACTCAACATGTAAGGATATATCCCCATTGCACCTATCGATAGTTTCTTTTAAAAGTCTGCTACCGAAACCTTGACCTCTAAGTTTTTTATCAACGGCAATATAAACCAAAATATGCTCAGGGATATATCCTTCCATACCCGTATCATTAACAACAACTGAGCCAAGAATATCCTCTTCATCATGAAGAACTAAAACAAAGCCACCCTTACCCCTTTCTTTTGAAAAAGCGTAATCTATTGAGTTGATAATATCTTCCAAAGGATCTCCGTACTTTCCAAGGTGTTCTTCCAAAAACTCTGCTATCTCTACTTTGGTAAAATCAAAATCATCCTCGTACAAATCTTCCTGAGAGTTAAGTTCTTTCAAAGATAAATTAAAAGAATCAAAATTATATACTTTCTCCAATTTAAACACCTCCACAAATTATTATACCACAACATGGGCAAAACACAAAATATTGATTCATTCTATTTATTATATTATCTAAATATACTATTAACATAAAACTGTTTGCGCTTTCAATTTGGATGTTAGTTTCTAATTCCCTTCCTTGAAGGGGTGGATGCAGCGTTTTGTGCTGCAGACGGGATAGTCATTTTTATTCCCCTTCCCTGAAGGGGTGGATGCAGCGTTTTATGCTGCAGACGGGGTAG
>NZ_AUPM01000058.1 GCF_003265365.1 Petrotoga sp. 9PW.55.5.1
ATTCCAAAAACCCTATGCACTATTGAGTGAGTAATAGGGGGTGAAGAGAACGATACGGGAAACACCCAGACCCATACCGAACCTGACGGTTAAGCCGTATCGTGCCGATGGTAGTACGATTCATTCGTGCAAGAGTAGGTATCGCCCCCTTTCTTTTATTTAATTGCCGCTTCTTTTTAGAGCGGCAATTTTTTTGTTATAATTTGTACTATTAGTAGATAAATTTTAATGATCCAAGAGTTATAATAATATATAAGGCTTTAAAAAAATAATTTAATTATAAGAGAGGGGGGTTTCTATGTTGATGAATATTTTGTCGCTTTTAGGAGCTATATTTTTAATCATTTTAGCTGTACTTTTTTTTCCTTTGATCTTTAGAATTTTAATTATTATCGCCGGTATAATTTTAGTAGTTGTTGCATTTTTTGGTTTGGCTACTATTGCGTTTCCAATTATATTGATTCTTCTTGGAATAACTATAATTTATCAATTGATTACATATTTCTTTTAAATTTAGTTGACTAGCGAGTATTTTTGTGATAAAATATAAAAAATTCAGAAGAGTCAGGTGTTCATATGTTTTACAGGGGCGAAATAATTAGTTTTATTATAAGCTTTAGTAGTTTTCAAAATAATAATAATAACAATACACAGCGTCGGTAATTTACGCTGAGTGTTGTCATATATTACCGACGCCAAATATTTAGCGTCGGTTTTTTTATTTTCTACAAACATACAGGAGGGGAAATTTTATGAAAAAGATTTTAGAAATGTCAAAAAAGGTAGATTCTGTTGAAGTTGTAAAGAGTTATTTATCTGATAAAACTTATTATGACGCTTTGATAATTCAATCTGAGATTTTGGGGTCATCAAGAGAATTTCTCGTAGAGAGAGGTTTTGTTGAAATGTTACCAGTAATTATTTCAACAATTACAGATCCTTTGAACCATGATGTTCTAGATGCACAAATTGATTATTATGGGTATAAGTATTATGTGACAAAATCGATGATTTTACAAAAGCAAGTTAGTGTTTTAGTTCACGATAAAATATTCTCTTTTTCTCCAAATTTAAGGTTAGAAAAAGAAGAAAAGTATGATTCAGGAAGACATCTAATAGATTTTGTTCAGCTTGATATTGAAATAAAAAATAAAAAAAGGGAAGAGATTATGGATTTAATGGAAGATTTGATTATTTACGTTATAAGAAATGTTTTGGAAAAATATTCTGATATAATAGAAAAGTATCATCCATCATTAAAAATTCCTTCGAAGCCATTTAAAAAGATTTCTGTAAAAAAAGCAAAAGAACTTTATGGTGATGAATATGAAAAATTGTTGTCCGAACAGAGTGATCAACCTCTTTGGTTGATAGATTTTCCTATTTTGGAAAGAGAGTTTTATGATAAGCAAGATCCAAAAAATTCTGATATTCTTTTAGATTTTGATTTAATATACCCCGAAGGTTTCGGAGAAGGTATTTCTGGGGGAGAACGTGAACATGAATATGAACAAATTGTGAAAAGAATAAAGTTAAAAGGAAATGGGCTGGAAAGTTATGAAGATTATTTAAAAATTGCAAAAGAAGGATATTTAGAACAATCAGCTGGCTGCGGTATTGGTATTGAAAGATTCACCCGATTTATTTTAGGTTTGGATCATGTAGAAAAAACAAGATTGTTTGGAAAAGCGCCTGGGAAATTTACAATTTAATAATTTATTTTTGGAGGTTATTTATGAATATTAAAAGGGCGATAATTTCTGTTTATGATAAGACTAATTTGGAATCATTTGCCAAATTTTTGTTTGAAAATGGGGTAGAAATAATAAGCACTGAAGGAACAGCAAGATATTTAGAAAAAAAAGGCATATCTACTATAAGAATGTCGGATTTTATAGGATTTCCTGAAATTTTAGATGGTCGTGTAAAGAGCGTTGATCCTAAACTTATGGGAGGAATTTTAGCTAAATCTAATAAGAAAACTCATGAAAAGGATATGGTAGATTACAATTTAAAAAGAATTGATATGGTTATTGGAAATTTCCCCTCTTTTGAGGAGATTGTAAAAACTACCGTTAATGAGGAATCTCTTTTGGATTATATTGATATTGGAGGATTTTCTCTTTTAAGAGCTGCAGCAAAGAATTATAAAGATGTTGTTTCTTTGGTAGATCCAAAAGATTATCAACTTGTAATGGATAATTTAGAAGATTGTGGAGATGTTCCATTACAATTGAGAAGAAAATTGGCTTTAAAAGTTTTCTTTTCAACATCTAAATATGATGCAAATATTCATAAAACTTTTTCTGAGTTGTTTGCGGCTGAAAAATTTGATCATGAGTTTTTTGAGATTTTAGGAAATCTTAGATATGGTTCAAATCCTATGCAAGAAGCTACTTTGATGAAATTTTTGGGTGAAGACAGCTTTATAGATTTTTTGGAGAATATGACTTTTCATAAAAAACCAACTTTAAGAATTTTAAAAGATATTAAGATTCTTTTTAAATTAGCCAGTTTATCTGAAGATGAATTTTTAGGATTTGCCAAAAAAGGTGTATTTGTTTTTGGATATTTAACTCCTACTTCAGAAGAAAAAGAAAAGTTTGTAAAAACAATAAGGGAGTTAAAAGGTGGGGTTATTTATACTGATGATATAAATGTTATTAAGGAGTTAAAAGATTCGAAGCATGATGCATTATTATTTTCTAATGATTTTAATAATAGAGAAGAATTGATATCTTACAAACCAATGGTTTTTAAGATCAATAAGCAAATTCTAAATTTAAACGAAGAATACATAATTGATGGAGATTTACTTATTAAACAAAATTATCTTGATGTTTATATGGATTTATCTTCAACAGAAAAATTGGCTTTTGAAGTTGCAAAAATTCATAAATCAGATACAGTTGTATATGTTAAAGATAATTTAATATGTTCAGGTAATCAATCTTGTTTAAATAGAGAGATAGCATTAAATGCTTTGGAATTGACTTTGCAGAGATTTGAGATAATTCCTCAGAAGGGAATTATTATTTTTGATTCTCCTGTAAATTCAGACCAAATTGTGCAAACATTATTAGATTGGAATATCGGAAAAATTATTGTGCCTTCTAGTTTACCGGGGTATGAAAAATATTTGAAACTATTAGAGGATAATGGTATTAATATTATCACTAGTCAGAGAAGATATCATAGATACTAGTAGTTAAAGATATTAATTTTCTATGCTAAGAAAAATAAAATCTTACTAGAAAGAGAATAATTGCAATTTATAAAGGTGTAAAAAAGGAGTTGAAAGTTAAAATTAACCAGCCTTTAGTTTCAGTAATTCTAGTTTGTAGAAACGAAGAAATGACAATAAGAAAATCTTTGCTCTCATTGATAAAGCAGTCATATGAGCCTTATGAGATTGTTGTTGTTGATGGAAAGTCAACAGATAAAACTGTTGAAATTGTTAGAGAAATAAAAAGGGATTTTTCAAATATTAAAATTATTAATAATGAAAAGATTTACACCCCTCACGGTTTAAATTTAGGGATTAAAGAAAGTAAAGGGGATTTTATTTTGATTGCTGGGGCCCATACAGAATTTAGTAAAGATTACATCAAAGAATCTGTGAAATTTTTACTCAGTCATCCAGAAGCTGATGCTGTTGGTGGTGTATCGATGGCAAAGGGATTAGACAAAAATAATTGTATTCAAAATGCAATATCATACGCATATTCTTCAGTTTTTGGCACTGCTGCAAAACATAGGTATTATACAAAAGAACCTAGAGAAATAGATACAGTTGCATATGCTTGTTATAAAAGAGATGTTTTTGAAAAAGTAGGTTATTTTGATGAGAAGTTAATTAGAAATCAAGATATCGAGTTTAATTATAGAATGAGGAAACATAATCTAAAGATATTCTTGATACCTCAGATAAATTATTACTATGTTCCTTCAAAAATTAAGTTGTTTTTGAAAAAAAACTTTTCCAATGGTTATTGGAATTATATTACATTAATAAATTCACCTTACGGCATTTCTATCAGACATTTCATTCCTTTTCTTTTTTCTATATATATCATTTTTCTGATATTATTTTTAATCTTTTCTAAGAATTTTATTTTTAATTTTGTATTTTTAATTCCTTTAATTTTTTATTTTATTCTTGATGTATATTTTTCCTCTAGATTTTCAATAAAATTGAGGAATTTAAAATTATTTTTTTGTAGTCTTCTTGTATTTCCATCTTTACATATTTCATATGGATTGGGAACTCTTTTTAGTATAATAAGAGGTGGAAAAAAAGAAAAACAGAGTATATTATAATATTCTAATATTCTAAAAGATCGAAGGTGTAATAGAAGTTGCTGATATATAAAGTAATGCTTTCTTTCATTTTATCGCTTTGTTTAGTTCCTGTTATGATAAAAGTTGCTTTTAAATTTGATATAGTTGATAAACCTGATAATAAATTAAAACTTCATCAGAAACCTATACCTTATTTAGGTGGCATTGTAGTTTTTCTTTCAGTTTTGCCTTTCTTTTATAAAGATATAGGATTTATAGTTCCTGCCTCTATCTTGACTTTTATTGGTTTATACGATGACATAAAAAGCGTGTCTCCTTATATAAGGTTAGTAAGTGAATTTGTAGTAGTCTCTATGGCGGTTTATTTTGTAGCAGGAATAATTCAACCTGTTCAATTTTTATTATTAGTAATAACCGGAATGGCTCTTATTAATGGAGTTAATATGGTTGATGGAATGGATGGAGTGTGTGCTGGTACAGCTATAGTTAGCTTGTTGTTTTTTTCGATAATTTCAAAAAATTACGAATTATTGATTTTTGTATTTGCCATTTCTGGATTTTTAGTTTATAATTTTCCACCTGCCAAGATTTTTTTAGGAGATGCAGGTTCATATCTTCTAGGATTTATTTTGTTCTATTCTTTTTCTTTCCTCTCAGGAAGATCGGGAAGAGGGGGGTATTTTATTTCATTAATGATTACGGCTTTTTATTTTACCGATTTGGTATGGGCAATTATAAGAAGAGTTATTAATAATAAATCTCCATTCTTTGGAGATAAGGAACATATATATGATAAAATTAGAAAAAAATTTAATTTAAAACCTTTATTTGTTGCTTTGATCACATATTTTATATCTTTTATTTTTGGCATAATAGGATTAATTGCATGGGATTTTCAAGTAATTGGTGTTATAATTACAATAATAACCTTTATTTTTGTAGGATATTTTTTCAAGTTATACAAATATGATTAATTTACTAGAAGAGGTGCGTTTTTATGATTATTTTAAAAGGAAATTACGGTGATTATATGAAACTTCGTCCAATATCTGTAAAAAAGATTTTTTTAGACGAAGCTATGTTAAGAAACAACAAAAATCCTGATATTTATGAAAAATATATATATGAAGTAGAAGGCAGATTTGGAAATTATAAGTGGTTAAACAATGAGTTTAACATTGGTGATGAATATAAAGGGAAATTATCAAAATTGAATGTGGATATTGAATATATTCCTCTTGTATTAACAATTCTTAGAATGAATACGTTTTTTAAATCAAAAAAGAAAAGTATGATTTCTATACTTTCTTCCGATCATGAAAATAGAACTCATGAAATAATTACGGAGGAATCTTTTTTTTATGCAATAAATCAAGAAAATAATTTGGTCTTTTTATTTTTAAAAAAAATGGGCAAGGGATTAATTGAACACCATATAATATTTACAAATAGTAGTTATGGAGATTATTTTGATATTTATATTCAAACTGATAGAAAGAGTCTTCAAGGTTTTTATAATAGCCTGTTAAAAGAAACAAATAATTTTAGGGTAGCTGTTCTTCCAAATATAGCCCAAAGAATAACGCCTTTTTACGATAGGATAATTGAAAAAATTTCTATCGTTAATTATGAAGACATCAGTGAAATTACGGACGAATATTTTTCAGCTTATAATTTATTACCAAATGATTTTATTAGAGAGAATGAAGCCAAAAAGGAATTAGAGCGTTATACAAACTTTTTATATAGTAACAAATTTGATGAAGATGATTATATATTTGATGATGATATAGATGATGTAGATTTAGATTTTACAATAAAAAACATGGAAGATATTGAAAGTGAGTTACTAGATGCAACAACTTCTAGTCCAAAAGAGGAAAGTTACAAAGGTGATTATTATGATGACTCTTATGACTTATTTATAGAAATGGAAGAAGAATTTATGGATTTTATGGATCATATTATATACGATGAAAATATTGGTAAATTAGATAAAGAGCATTATTTTTTTAGAATAAAAAATATGATAAATGAAGTTTCCTCAATATTCCAAGATTTAAAAAGCAAAAGAGAGTTTGAACGAGAACTTCTACTAGATTTAGTAAATGCCTATGGTATAGAACAGATAACTAACAAGAAAAATTTATTAGCAAAAATATTTGAAGAAATTGATATGGAGAAAGATTTAAAAGAAATATACGAAATTTCAGAGGATAAAATTTTGAATGATTATAAAAACTGGTATAAAGATATTTTTTCCAAGAATGGAAAAAGTATGAAGGAGTTTATAAAAAATTAAATTTTTTAAATATCAGAGGAGTCCTATAAGGACTCCTCACTTTATTGTTTGGATATTAAAACAATTCACCACTACCGAGTTTGAAATCTACCAACTTTAATTTCTTTATTATAGGAATATCATAAGGGCATCTTTCTTCACAGACCATGCATTTTGTACAATTATTATAATTTTTATTTAAATCACTATAAGCTTTTTTAGCTACATTTTGATTGCCAAACCAGAACGCTAACCGTTCTCTTAGAGCATAATCAGGAGCTTCATGGGGCTGATAATCTCTCATTTGTCTATCAAACCAACCTTCAAATTCAAAAATTTTCATTATGTCTATACTTTCAGGGCAGGGCAAACATTTTCCACACTGTCTACAAACATAGTTGCCAAGCTCTTGCGCTTTATAATAAAGATTATCAATAGATTTTTGAGATAAAGGTTTAAAATTATTAGCTATTTCAATATCCTTTTTCAACATATCCTCCGAATTGGCTCCTACTACCATAACATCAATATCCTGAGTTAAAGCATAATTCAGGGCATCTTCTGTAGATCTATAAAGGTAACCATCGGCAAAAGCTTTCATACCAACTATTCCCATATTTTTTGATCTTGCTACAGGAATAAACTCATTGTAAGTACTTGGAAAATTAAAAACATCAAAATAATTAAATTGGGTCATAGCTACATCTAAATCTACAGTTTTAATTAGCTTAAGTGCAAAATCACAAAGTCCATGAAAAGAAACCCCTAAATTTTTAATAAATCCTTTATCTTTCATTTTATAAAAATAGTCGAGAGATGAGTCACTATTTAATAAAGCCTCTAAATCTTCTTGAGTTGTAACATGATGTAGAAATAAAACGTCTAAATAATCTGTTTTTAAGTTCTTTAATGTTCTTTCCAAGAAATATTGAGCATTTTTCATATCTCTTGCATGACATTTGCTGGCAAGAACTACCTGGTCTCGTCTACCTTTTAAGGCATATGCCATTTTATTTTCCGATTCACCGTCTCCATACTCAGCAGCCGTTTCAATATAATTTCCCCCCGACTCTAAATATATATCCATCAATTTTGCGACCAATTCTTTGGAAATTTCTAACATATGAAATCCACCAAGTCCTAAAAGAGAAACTTCTAAGCCTGTATCACCCAATTTTCGAGTTTGCATCTGTCTCACCTCCGTAATTTCAATGAGATAATTCTAGTTCTTTTCTCACCATTTTTAGAAGAGAAATTATAGGTAGATGTTGTGGACATTCCTTTTCACAATCACCACATTCCTCACATCTTGAAGGATCTACATTATCTGTTATTAAGGATTGATATCTTTTTTTAGCTTCTTCTATATTATCATAAATATATCCTTCGTTGTATATACTAAAAACGCTTGGAATGGCGATGTTATTTTTGCAAGGTACACAATAGTTACAACCAGTACAATTTATTTTTGATTTATTATTGTAAATGTTTTTAACTTTGTTAATTATTTCTAGTTCTTTTTCTGACAAGGATTTCGGGCCTGAATCTTCTGCACTTTTTATGTTATCTATAACCTGTTCCATATTTGACATTCCACTTAAGACAGTAGTTACTTCTGGATGGTTCCATACCCATCTTAATGCCCAATACGCTGGAGTTTTCGAAGGATCTAAAGCATTAAGAATATCAAGTGCTTCTTGAGGTAATTTATTGACTAACTTTCCACCTCTAAGAGGTTCCATCACAATAACTGCTAAACCTTTTTGATGAGCATATTTTAACCCTGCAAGTCCTGCTTGGTAATGAGTATCTAAATAATTAAACTGGATTTGACAAAAATCCCAATTGTAAGAGTCTATAATACTTTTAAATGTTTTAAAGTCATCGTGAAAAGAAAATCCAGCGTATCTAATTTTCCCAGTTTTTTTTGCATTATCTAGAAACTTTAATCCATTCAATTTATATACATTTTTCCACCGATTTTTATCAAGAGAATGCAATAAATACATATCTATGTAGTCAGTATCAAGTTTCTTTAACTGTTCATCAAGATATTTTTCAAAATCTTCAAACGTATTTACCAACCAAACAGGATTTTTAGTAGCTAAATAGACTTTTTCTCTGTATCCGTCTTTCAAGGCCCTTCCAACAAAGTATTCACTGTTACCTAGATGATAAGGATAAGCGGTATCTACATAATTCAACCCATTGTCTATTGCATATCTAAGCATTTTTGTTGCAGTTTGTTCATCGATTTTTCCTTCATCATTATCAAGAATTGGTAGTCTCATGCAACCAAAACCTAATGTAGAAATTTTATCATCAAATTTACTAAACTTTCTATATTTCAAAAACAAACACCTCCATAAAAATAATAAAAAAAATACAAAATATTTAGTTGGCATAATAAACTTTTCTGTTTATATTATATCTTAAATACAATAAAAAGAGAAATTATTATTTTAAAAATATAGGAAAAAAGTTGATTATGATATAATAAAAATAATTCTATATATTGAAAAATTTTTCAATTATTCTCTTCTCAGGAGGTAGTCGAATGGTATTAGAAGATATGCTTTATTTTTTCAGCAGTAGTGGATTTATGAATATTTCCCTATCTCAAGTTTTCATGATAATACTCGGTCTTATAATTATTTACATAGCTATTTCAAAGCATGCTGAGCCTCTTTTGTTAATTCCTCTCGGCTTTGGAATGATTATAGCTAATATTCCTCCAGAGGTAACAGGAGTTTTGATGCAACCAGAAAATGGTCAACCCGGAGGATTGTTATGGTATATTAAGTTAGGGTTAGATAAAGGGATATACCCACCTTTAATTTTCTTAGGAATTGGAGCATTAACGGATTTTTCATACCTTATTGCTAATCCAAAATTAATTTTGTTAGGGGGAGCTGCTCAAATAGGAATATTTATTAGTTTTATTCTTGCAAATCTGATAGGGTTTAATATTAATTCAGCTGCTGCTATTGGTATGATTGGGGGTGCAGACGGGCCTACTTCAATTTATTTAGCTTCAAAGTTTTCTCCAGACTTGTTACCCGTTATTGCTGTGGCAGCTTATTCTTATATATCTGTTATACCTATTTTACAACCGTTCATATCTAAAATGTTGACTACAAAAAGAGAAAGAAAAATTCGGATGAGAAGATTAAGAGTAGTTTCAAAAAGAGAAAGAATTATTTTTCCTATAGTAACCACTATTTTAGTTTCTCTAATTGTTCCTCAATCTTTACCTTTGATAGGGATGTTAATGTTAGGAAATTTATTGAAAGAATCTGGAGTTACCGGAAGACTTGCTGAAGCTGCTTCGCGTTTTATACTTGACACTGTTACCATATTGTTGATGCTTTCTGTTGGGGTTAAAGCTACGGCTGAAGTTTTTTTATCAATGGTTACATTAAAAATAATTTTATTAGGAGCAATTGCTTTTATTGTTGCCATGGCAAGTGGAATTGGGTTTGCAAAATTGATGAATCTATTTTCCAAGGAAAAAATTAATCCCTTAATTGGAGCAGCTGGTGTGTCCGCGGTTCCAAATTCAGCCCGAGTAGCTCAGCATATAGCTCAAGAAACGGATCCAGGAAATTTCATTTTAATGCATGCTATGGGACCAAACGTAGCAGGAGTTATTGGTTCGGCAATAGCTGCTGGAATGTTTTTAAGCGTACTTTGATTAAAATTCTTTTTAGGAGGAATATATTAATGCCATCTAGTACAAAAAGTTTCAAGGTGTTTATCAATTACAATTATTGTAAAAATTGTGGTATTTGTTCATGGATTTGCCCTGTAAATGCTATAATAGAGGAAAGTTTTGGAAAACCGGTTGTACCAGATCATGAAAAATGTACAGGATGTTTACAATGTGAAAGAATGTGTCCGGATTTTGCTATAAACGTTATAGAGATTAATTCATAGCATTTTTTAAGCTTCAAAAAGAGGTGAATTAGATGGGTAAAATGCTTTTTTTACAAGGTAATGAAGCGGTTGGGATGGCAGCAATAAAAGCAGGATGTCGATTTTTTGCTGGATATCCCATAACTCCTTCTACGGAAATTGCAGAATATATGTCCAGAGAATTACCTAAAGTAGGTGGGACATTTATTCAAATGGAAGACGAACTTGGGAGTGCAGCTGCAATGATTGGTGCTTCACTTGCCGGCGTTAAATCAATGACAGCTACTAGTGGTCCTGGTTTTTCTCTTATGCAGGAAGCTTTAGGTTACGCAATTATGACAGAGGTTCCATGTGTTTTTGTTGATGTTATGAGAGGAGGACCCAGCACGGGACTTCCAACTAAACCTTCTCAAGGAGATATAATGCAAATACGTTGGGGAACACATGGAGATCATCATATTATTGCAATTTATCCCTCAACAGTTGAAGAGGTTTATAATTATACAATTACTGCTTTTAATTATGCAGAAACTTATAGAACACCTGTAGTTTTAGTTCTGGACGAGACATTAGCTCATATGAGAGAAAATGTTTATTTTGATTATGAGAAAGAAAATCCTCAGGTTGTGGAAAGATTAAAAGAGGTGGATATAGGTGAAGAAGAATTGTTTTTGCCTTTTGATTTAGAAGAAAGATTTTCAGTAAATCCACTTGTTGAAATGGGGAAAAGTAGGTTTCATGTTTCCGGACTGGTACACGATGAAAGCGGTTTCCCAATTAGAGATCCTAACACAATATCAAAAGTTATAGAACATCTTGATTCTAAAATTAGATTATCGGCTGAAGAAATTTCCATTTATAACGAATATATGTTACAAGATGCTGATATAGTTGTTGTCGCATACGGTAGTGTTGCAAGAAGTGCATTAAAAGCCGTAAAACAAGCTAGAAGTGATAAAATACCAGTTGGTTTTTTTAAACCTATAACTATATGGCCTATGCCTACTTCAAGGTTGAAAATGATATTTAAAAACGCACAAACAATTATTGTACCAGAGATGAATATGGGGCAGTATGTTAAAGAGATGTCACGTCTTAATAAAATGAACAAACATGTAGAATCTTTGACTAAAACTTCAGGAGAATTAATAACTCCCGAAGAAATATTGAATGTGATCATGAAAATGTGGGTGCAGATAACGGAGATGTGATTACATGGATAATATAATTCCAGAAAAGTATATAAAAAATATAAAAATTTCTTATCTTAATCCCGGCATTACGTTTTTAGTAAAAAATCTAACAAAAGAAATTCTTCTTGAATTTTGGGTAGATATACGAATCCATGAAGATCCAAATGAAGTTCCAGAAACTTTTTACAAATTTCTTAAAGTATGTAATTCCTTTTCTGTTTTTGTTATTAAGAGTGTCGAAGAAGTTGATAAAAGTGTGGAACAACGTATAAAGATAAAATTATCTGATTATAATGATGAATTTGTAATAATAGATTATGAAATTCTCAAAAAAAATGAGACAGATTTTATATTTGAAATTATTAAAAAAGCTAATCCTTTGATAGGTTTAATTTTAGTTGATATTTTGATTAATTCTTCAAAACTTGCTAGTGTATTCAACACATCTAAAGAGCTAATAAAAAGAGGTTATAATCCTGATTCTACTATAGATGAAATGGTTTTTGCATCTATGGTTGGGATTACAGGTGGATTCAGTGGAGCTTTTAACAGATCGATATTGTATGTTGAAAGCAACGACCATTTCGAAGTTCTAAGAGCTTTAGGACCTGGAAATGCAAAAGAGGCCCATCAAATATATGAAGCTTTTGAAACATTAGAGGATAATATAGAACCGTACTTAGAAAGATATGATAATGGAGTTAAATACTTCTCGAATTTAGAGAAGTATTTAAAAATGTATACTTTAGATAAAAAAGTTATTTTAAATAACGGTCTTTTTCTTCAAGCGATTCAAGAAAATAAAACAATAAAAGTGCCAGTGAGTAGAATAGATAATGAAATTGTTAATCTTTTAGATTTAAGAGGAGAAATAGCGTTTTCTCCTTTTTATACAGAAAAAGATCATTTGGCTTTTTTTATTTGTGACAATCGTTATACTATGAGATCTATAACGGACGAACAACTTGATATACTTGATTATTATGCAAAAGAATGCGTCATGATGTGGCAGAATAAACTTTTTCAGAATACTTTAAAAAGAGATGCAGAAATAGATTCTCTTACTAAAATTGGCAATAGAAGAGCTTATGAAAAATACGTCTCTTCTTTGAAATATACGAAAAACAAAGAAATATCAATAGCAATATTTGATCTTGATGACTTTAAAAATATTAATGATAAATATGGCCATTCTCAGGGGGATATAGTGTTAAAAGAGTTTTCTGAAACTTTGAAGCTTAGCATGAGGGATTCTGATAAAATTTTTAGATATGGAGGAGATGAATTCGTAGCCTTCATTAATGAAATAGATAAAGAAAAGGTTTACTCAATATTAAAAAGAGTAAACCTAAATTGGAAGAAAAAAAACAAACACACTTTTTCAGTAGGTGTAGCAAGGGGTAATAGTAATCAAATAGATACACTGTTTGAAAAAGCTGATGAAAATTTATACAAAGCAAAAAAACTTGGTAAAAATAGAATTGTGATAGATTAAGAGATAAAACCGTCTATAACAGTTAACATTCCCAGAAAAATAAAAGCAAACCCTGCTATTTTACCAAGTTTTTCTTCAGAGGCCATATTTGCAAATAAAGCAGCCATTTTTGAACCTATAGCAGCTCCAACTACACAGAAAATAAGTAGATCCCAAGGGATAGGAGCATATAAAGCATGAGTAATAGCTCCAGATAAAGCTGTAAAAGCCATTATAAGAACAGAGGTTCCTATTGCAACATGAATTCTATAGCGTAACACAAATGCGAGTATTAAGAGAATCATAACTCCGCCACCTGCACCAACAAATCCTGCTATAATCCCTATTAGTAATCCCCAAAAGATAGAAATTATATATGTTTTTACTGAGTTGTTAGAAGAAGATGAATTATATTTTTCTTGAAAATTTTTGATTCTTTCATTTAGAGGTTTCTTTATAAAACTGAATCCTATTAATAGAATAGCTATTCCTGTGAAACCTCCTAAACCAGCTGAAGGGACAAAAGAAGAAAGCCAACTTCCTATTATTGCTCCGAAAATTGCGCTTATAGCCATTTGGATTCCAGACTTTAGGTCTATATTCCCATTTTTTCTATATGTGTTGGCAGCAACTAAAGATGCAACTACGTCAGTGGCTAAGCTGATACCTATAGCTTCAAAAGCAGGCATATTCAAAAATGCTATAAAAACTGGTACGATCACAACCGCGGCACTAGCGCCTATAATCCCTGTAACAACACCTGCTCCCCAACCTGCAATTATTGATATTATATAAAAACTTATCAACTTGTTTCTTCCTCCTTTATTTTTTTATCCTAAGGCAACGTCTAATATTAACATAAGAATAAAACCAAATATTAAAGAAAATGTTGCGGTTCTTTCGTAACCATGTGAATGAGTTTCGGGAATAATTTCATCACTTATAACGTATAGCATCGCTCCGCCTGCAAATGACAAAAAGAAAGGTAAGGCAGGTTGAATAAAAACTACCAAGGATGCACCAATTAATCCACCTATTGGCTCTACTAAGCCAGTCAAAGAAGTCCAAAAGAAGCTTTGTTTTTTGCTATAATTAGCTTTCAACAATGAAAAAGCTGTTGCTGTACCTTCTGGAATATTTTGTAAACCGATAGCCACAGCTACAGTTATACCATTGGCTATCATTCCTCCACCAAAACTCACACCTACGGCCATACCCTCAGGAAAATTATGTAATGCAATGGCTATAACAAAAAGCCATATTCTTTTTAACCTGGCTAGTTCGGGACCTTCGTGCCCTTTTAAAAAATGTTCGTGAGGTGAAAATTTATCCATTAAATCTATTGCTAAAGCTCCACTAATTATTCCTAAAACGGTTATCGGAATACCACCTATTTCAATAGAAGGTATGATAAGTGAAAACATGGTAGCAGCAAGCATGACCCCTGCAGCAAAACCAAGAAACATATCCAACTGTTTTTCTTCCAACTCTTTCTTTAAGAAAAAAATAGGGATAGCACCTATAATTGTTGCTAATCCAGCAATAAGGCTAGCAAGAGTTCCAAATAGCCATATCTGGGTTCCGGATAAATTCCCCATGATTACACCTCCAGCATCATTATTTTATTAAATTATTTAAGATTAAGAAATTTTCTCTAATAATTATAGATTGATTATTTTTTTACGGTGTTACGAAATTTGAAAAAATTAGTAAGGATTAAAATTGAAAGTTTGTAATTTATTTGGTATAATGATTATGTAAAATATGTTCAAAATATTATTTGGAGGTAGAAAAGTGGAAAGAAAAAAGAGTGAGAACGTAGTATGGCATGAAGGAAAAGTAAAAAAAGAGGATAGAGAAAGGTTATTAGGTCAAAAGGGTGTAATAATTTGGTTCACAGGGCTTTCAGGTTCAGGGAAGTCTACTATAGCGCATGAAGTTGAAGAAAGGCTATATCAAATGGGGAAATTAGGATATGTATTAGACGGAGATAATATTAGGCATGGATTGAATGGAGATTTAGGTTTTTCTCCTGAAGACAGGGAAGAAAATATTAGAAGGATAGGAGAAGTAGCGAAGTTGTTTTCTCAGCTTGGTATAATAACGATGACTGCTTTTATATCCCCTTACAGAAAAGATAGAAAAAGAGTAAGAAATTTAGTTAAAGAAGGAGAGTTTATAGAAGTCTATGTAAAATGTCCTTTAGATGAATTAAAACAAAGAGATCCAAAAGGGATGTATGAAAAGGCGCTGAAAGGAGAAATAAAAGAGTTTACTGGAATATCTGCTCCTTATGAAGAACCACAAAATCCTGAAATAATCTTAGAAACAGAAAAAGAAACTATAGAAGAATCATCAAAAAAAGTGATTAATTACTTGAAAAGCAAAAAAATAATTTAAAAATGAGTTGATTATAAACTTGCTCAGAAAAATAAATTGTCTAATATTTGGAGGAATAAGACTATGTCAAACGATCAAAAAAAAAGAAACAACAATTTTAATTTTATTATCATAACTTTAATATTTTTTGCAGGGTTAGGAATTTTTCAATTTTTTATGTTTAGAAATTTGCAGCTCAACTTTCAGGTATTAAAAGGAGATATAAAATTTGAAATATACGAAGACTACACAGTTGATTTTATAACAAACGTAGATATAAGAGCAGAAAATGAAAGAGATTTTAATACCTTGTTAGAAGGATTTCAAACATCTGATGCGGAGAAACTACAACATTTTCAAGAAGAATTGAATAAATTAGAAGAACAAATTCCTAGGGATTTTGTAGTGTTATCTTATGAATCAAAAGTTAATTCTAACTTTCCTATAATCAATCTGCATGAAAGTGTTAAGGTAAAAGGTTTTGTGTTTAAAAAGGATGACGGTAATGTGGAATTTTCGCTTCCAAATCAATTCTTAAGTGGTCCAAATCAAAGAGTTACAGTTGAAATTGTTTATCCTGAAAGTTGGGAAATAATTAGTGTTGATCCTACTCCAACTTATATAGAACAAAATTTAATAGGTTATACCTATACCGGCACTTTTGGATATCCTTCTATAGAATTTAAAGAATAGAATATTTTTGACAGTAGGTGGGCAAATATGATATTTTTGTATGTACTTGTAATATTCTCACTTCTAGTTTCGATTATAAACGTTTTTCTTTTAATACATTTTGTTAAAACCTTAAATAATAGTGAAGTAAAAAACGTTAATGAATCTATCTCTGAAGAGGGGAATCTTTTTTTAGCCAGATTTCAAAAAATAACTTCTTCACGATTAAGAGCATTAGATAACAAAATCGAGTTAGTTGATGAGTTATTAAAAGATTTAGATGAGGCTTACTCTAAAACGTTTTCTTTATTAACTGACTTAGAAAATAAAATAAATGAGTATAAAAAAACATCCACACAGAAAAAGGAAGAAAAACAAAAAATTCAAGAAAAGATAGATGATCTGAAAATATTAAACCAAAAAGTAGAAGAACAAAATCAAGATTCCAATGCCGGTATGAGAGTTTACGAATTATCTAAGGAGTTGGGTATTTCAAGTAGAGAGTTAATCGATTTTGTAAATGAAAATATTGGAATTAATATAGAAAATCATTTAGAAAAGTTAACATTTAAAGAAATTGATTCTATAAAAGAAAAGTTTATTGTTGAGAACTCAAAAGATGTTAATAATTCAAAGGTACAACATAATTCATTGCAGTCTAACTATGATAATAAAGAAAAAATATTAGAACTTTACAAACAAGGTATGACCCCACAAGAAATTGGAAAAGAACTTAAAATTGGAGTAGGAGAAATTATGCTTGTGTTAAGTTTATTTGCTAATCAGGGGAAATAAATACAAACCTTCCTTTACCAAAAGAGTCAGGAATTATCTTGGGGACCCCGATGTTAGAAAGAATCATTGCCGTCTTATTTATAGAAAATTCACTCGATTCAAAGATTAAATATTTGTTAATGAGAAGATTAGAATATTTTTTTGTAATTACTCTAAAAAAATTTTGACCATCATTACCCCCATTTAATGCAATGTATGGTTCGTATTTTAGTGAAGTATTCGAGTCAATAAAATCTGTTTCAACGTAGGGTGGATTTGACACGATAAGCTCAATTTCATTTAATTCTTCTAAAAAAGGCTCTAAATATGCTCCTGTTTTAAATTCTACATTTGCGCCTAGTTTTTTTGCATTATATTTTGCTGTCTTAATTGCTTCAGATGAAATATCAGATGCTTTAACATTTATATCGTTTATGTTTTTTTTTATAGATATTGCTATTGCTCCAGAACCAGTACCAATATCTAATACATTTTTTATCTTTTCTTCTTTTATTAAATTAATAGCAAATATGACAAGATCTTCAGTTTCTATCCTTGGAATTAACACATTTTCATTTACATAGAATTCATTTCCCATAAATTTTACTTTATTTGTAATGTATTCTATGGGATAGCCTTCTTTAAAATGTTTTAATATATTTCTAACAGATGATTCTCTGACTTCCAAATTAGGGTTAATAAGATAAAAAGAAATATCTTTTTCTTCAATTTGTGATAAAACTTTTAAAATATGAAAAGGGGAGATTTTAAGCTCCCCCTGAAATTTATTTACTAATTCTTGCACTTTCATTTTTTATATCTTTCCTCTATAGTCCTAAAAGATTTTTAACTTCTTCACTCGCCATTTGTGGATCCCAAGGCGGATCAAACGTTAGTTCTACCTCAACTTCATTTACCTCTTTTATTTCTTTTACTTTTTCTTTGGCACTATCTACGATAAAACCAGCAAGAGGACACATAGGCGTTGTTAAAGTCATCAATATGTGTACATTGTTATTATCATCAACATCAACTTTATATATTAAACCAAGAGAAACAATGTCAAAGCCTATTTCTAGATCGTAAACCTCTTTTAGGGCATCCATTATATTTTCTTTTCCAACATTTGGCATATAAATAACGTCCTCCTTAAAATAACTCAGAATTGATTATTACGACAGAGTTTTTTCTAAAAATTTCAAACTCTTCTGGTAAAACTTTATCAAAATATTCTTGAGTTTTTTTGTCTTTTAAGTTAAAAATTATCTGGTTTCTTGCTTCTTCAAAACTTAATTGTCTTTCTGGATATTTTTTTTCAATTTTCAATAGTGCAAATGTATTGTCTTCAGTATTATAAAGGATTGGTTCAGTAATATATCCTGGAGGATTGTTTTTCACTGTGTTAACCAAATTATTTAATTCATCTTCTAGGCTAATATTAGTAGTGACATTATTGTCAGACAGTTCAAACACTTCCTCAAAAGTATAATATCCCTCAATAATCCTTGTATATGTGTAAGAAGCTTCTTCTTCAGTATTAAAGACAACGATCTTTATATCCGCGGAAGGGCGGGATTTGTAAACAGGTTTATTATTATTATATTCGGTTAAGATTTCTTCTTCTGAAACAGTTTGTTGTTGAAAAATAAATTCATATAAGGCCATTATCGAATCGTTATACAAAACTTGATAAAAAAAATCATCAATAAAATTGCTTTTTGATGTATAACCTAGAAGCAACAAGTATTCTTCGATATTTTCATCAGGGATACCCGCATCTTTAAAGACATTTGAGAATTGATTTTCTATTTCATTTCTAAGAGATTCCCGTTCTAAGTCAATTCCTTTTTGTTCTACAAATTGAACAAAAAGTACTTGGTTAATAATTTTCATAGCCTGGTCATTCAAATATGTTTGAATAAGTTCTATTCCTGTGGCTGTATTGGTAAGAACTGTATAAAAGTCTTGGTAATTAGTACTCATATCAGATAATAAATAAACAATCTGTGATCTCGAAACTAAAAGTTCTTCACTTAAAGTTTCATTATTAACTTTTGCAAAAATATTTTGATTTATTGGTTGATAAGAAAAATCTGAAAATACCAAGGTAGAAAAAACCATAAAAAATAATAAAAAATAGAAAATTTTGTTTCTCACTTAAAGGACCTCCTAAAATAAATTATTAAATATTCATTGTATTATATTTATTATGCCCTCTTCTATAAATTTCTTAATCGGATTAAAAGTTTTTCTATGCTCTGATATTATACCAAATTTTATAATATTTTCAATATGCTTTTTTGTCGGATATCCTTTGTGACTTGCAAAGTCATAATTTGGGAATATGTTATGCAAATGTATCATGTATTGATCTCTTTCATATTTAGCTATAATAGAAGCTGCGCCAATCAGAGGTGAAATTTCATCTCCCTTTACAATACATTCTGAAGAATATGGAATCTTAAAATATTTTCCGTCTATAATAATATGATAGTTAGAATTATAAGGATCTATATGTTTTTCTACAAGTTTTGTAATCGCTTTTTCAGTAGCCTTAAAGATATTGATTTTATCAATTAATGAAGGAGTAGAGAAGTTGCTATAACACTTAAAATTATTGATTAATTGAAAGTATCTTTTTTCTCTCTCTTTGGATGACAGACTTTTTGAATCTTTTCCTATTTTAGATAAAATTATAAAATCATTTTTGGATTCTATTACTACTGCGCCTATAAAAACAGGGCCAGCTAATGGCCCTCTTCCAGCTTCATCTACCCCTATAAGAGTTTTGTATTTCAATAATAAATTATACTCTATTAAATCTTGCAAAAATAGACTCCTCTCATCAGTTTGTTATTCTTTTTCGTATGGCACACCATCAGCAGCAGGAGCTCTAGTTCTTCCAACAAATCCTCCAACGACAATAATAGTTAAAACAAAAGGTAATAAATTTAACAACGCTTTAATTTCTGAAGGAAGAACCATCAGTGTTTGTAACTGGATATTCATTGCTTCTGCAGCTCCAAAAAGTAAGGCTGCCCACATTGTACCAATTGGATTCCAGTTTCCTAATATCATGGCAGCTAATGCAATAAAACCTTTACCTGCAGGCATTTGTTCCTGAAATTGACCAATATCTCCTATAGCCAGATACATACCGCCTAAAGCAGCCAAAACCCCACTCATTAATACCCCAAAATACCTTATTGCTTTGACGTTTACGCCTAAAGTATCTGCAGCTTTCGGATTTTCACCAACAGAGCGCATTCTTAATCCTAAAGGAGTTTTGTAAAGTAAAAACCAAGAACCAAAAATAACTACAAGAGCTATATAAAAGAAAGCACTAATTTCTCCAAAAATTTCTCCAATAAAAGGAATATTTTGAATAGCTTCTATTTTAACATTTGGGATTTTAGTTACAAAATCAGTTTGTCCTTCTTGCCCAAAAATAGGTTTCATTAAAAAACCGGTAAAACCTTGAGCGATTAAAATAAGAGCAGTTGCAGAAACAATCTGGTTTGCTGACCACTCAATAGATACATAAGCGTGTAAAAATGCTAAAATTAAACCGCCAAGCATACCTAACAGCACTCCTAACCAAGGATTACCTGTTAGAAAAGTAAAAGCTACAGCAGTAAAAGCACCTAATTTCATAATACCTTCAAGGGCAATATTTGTTACACCAGTGATTTCACTAAAAACTCCTCCGATTCCCGCAAAAACAAGAGGTAATGCAGAAAGTATAGTTAGCTTATAAAAAAGAGGAGATGCAAAAGCTGTAAATATAGCTTCAACCCAGTTCATTCTTCTTCACCATCCTCTATTTTCTCTGGTGATTTTTTTCTACCTAAACTTGAAGCTTTTATTATCCAAGTTTTAATAATTCTGTCGGCAGCAACAAAGAAAATAATTATACCTTGTATAACAACAATAATATCATCTGGTACACCAATAGTTTGCATAGCGTTTGATCCTGATCTAAGAGAAGATATAAGAAAAGCAGCAAATATAATTCCTATAGGATTATTTTGTCCTATGAGGGCTATAGTAATTCCATCAAAACCTCTGTCGCTTGTAAATGCACCGAATATTCTGTGATGGACTGACATGACCTCTAAAGCACCAGCTAATCCTGCTAAAGCACCAGAAATTGCCATCGTTAATACAATATTTTTACTAATAGAAATTCCGCCATATTCAGCAGCATATGGATTTAACCCGACAGCTTTAACCTCATAGCCAGTAGTTGTTTTATCTAATATAATATACATAACTATAGCCGCCACTATTGCTATTAAAATGCTTGAAGGCAAAGTAGATGCTTGTACGGTAAAAAGAGGAGGAAGTTGGGCACTTTTTGCTATTTCAGGAGATTTGGGAACACCAGCACCTACAGCAAAAGGTCCAGCCACTAAATAATTTGTAATGTGATAAGCAATCCAGTTTAGCATTATAGTACTTATAACTTCGTGTGCACCAGTTTTAGCTTTTAACCAACCTGCAATAGAGGCCCAAAAAGCTCCACCAGCCATACCAGCGATAATAGTAATAGGTATAGCTATTGCAGGAGGAACATTTCCAAGACTTAATCCGACAGTTACAGCCATAATACCACCCATAGCCATTTGACCTTCTGCCCCGATATTGAATACACCGGCTCTAAATCCGAATCCCACAGCTAAACCTGTAAGTAATAAACTTGTCATTTTTGTAATATTATCAGCCCAGGCTAAGCTACTACCAAATGCACCTTTAATCATTTCTCCGTATGCTTTAAGTGGATTTTGACCAATAATTAATATTATTATTGCTGCTATTAAAAGTGAAACTAATACAGCTAAAGTTGGAACTAAAAAAGACATCCATTTTGAATTTGCAATTTTTGATGAAGAAGTCACCTCTTTAGCGCCTCCTATGTTATTAGTCTTTTATATTTCATGTGCCTCTTCTAGTAATTTTATTTCTTCTAAGGTTTTTCCGGCCATCATCAAACCAATTTCTTCGATTGTAAATTCGCCATTCTTAAAAATACCCATAGACTTCCCCTCATACATTACCATAATTCTATCAGATAAAGAGAGAACCTCTTCTAATTCCATAGAAATAAGTAATATAGCAACACCTTGTTCTCTTAAGCGAATCAATTCTTTATGAACGTATTCTATTGCTCCCACATCTAACCCTCTGGTGGGTTGAGAAACAATCATAAATTTTGGAGATGATCCTATTTCTCTAGCTATAATAACTTTTTGTTGATTTCCGCCTGATAAATTTCCAGTTGAAATATCTATTTCGGGTGGTCTTACATCAAATTTCTTTATTAAATCTTTTGAATATCCCCTTATTTCTTCAATTTTTAAAAAGCCTCTATTAGAAAAGTTTGATTTATCATGTAAACTTAAAATTAGATTATAATAGTTTGGAAACTCGCGAACCATTCCGCGTTTTTGTCTATCTTCAGGGATATGGCCTATACCTATATCTCTTAATTCTTTAACAGTAAAATTGGAAACATCTTTATTATCAAAGAAATAATTACCTTTTTCTATTTTTCTTAATCCCGCTAAGGCTTCAGCCAACTCAGTTTGCCCATTACCCGCTACCCCAGCTATTCCAAGTATCTCTTTTTCTTTGATTTCAAATGAAATACCTTTTACTGCATCAAGTTTTCTATTATCTTTTACCCAAAAATTCTCTACCCTAATTAAAGTTTTTCCAGTTTCTAATTTCGGTCTATCAATACTCAGAACTACCTCTCTTCCAACCATCATATTTGCTAATTCTTTTTCATTTGTGGACGAAGTTTTGACATTTCCTGTTACTTTGCCAAGCCTCATAACGGTAATATTGTCACTAATTTCTAAAACTTCTTTTAATTTATGACTTATAAAAATAATTGTTTTACCATCTTTTTTCAAACTTCTAAGAATATCAAAAAGTTCTTCTGTTTCCTGAGGCGTCAAAACAGCAGTTGGTTCGTCCAAAATAAGAATATCTGCACCTCTATATAACGTCTTAATGATTTCAACCCTTTGTTGCATTCCAACGGGAATATCTTCAATTTTGGCTTCTACATCGACTTTTAGTCCATATTTATCTGATAATTCTTTGACTTCATGTTTTGCTTTTTTAAAGTTGAATGTGATTCCTTTTCTTGGTTCAGCACCTAAAACGACATTCTCAGCTACGGTTAAATTTTCTACTAACATAAAATGTTGGTGAACCATTCCTATACCTACCGATATAGCATCAGATGGCCCTTTAAAATCAACTTTCTTGCCTTTTATATAAATTTCTCCGCTAGTAGGTTGATATAAACCATACAATTGATTCATTAAGGTGGTTTTACCGGCGCCGTTTTCTCCAATCAATGCGTGGATTTCTCCATTTTTTACCTTAAAATTAACTTTGTCATTTGCAACGACTTTTGGAAATATTTTAGTAATTTCTTTCATATATACAGCATATTCATTTAAATTTTCTTGTACATTTAAATTTTGAGGCATTTCATTCCTCCTTTCAAAATTAATTCAAAAAATACTTTTGAAATATTCTAAAATATTCTACAAAATAGGCGGGAATTTCTCCCGCCTAATTTATCATATTAAATGATTGTTAGAATGGGAAAACAATGTTGCTAGCATCAAATCCTCCTAATTCTGTTTCACTTTGAGGAATTTTAATACTTCCTTCAACAGCTAATTTTTGTAAAAATGCTAATTCAGCTATAACTTCATTTGGAACTAATCCTTTAGTGTATTTCATAGCAGAAATACCTACACCATCATCAGCAATGCCTAGGTTATTATGTCCAGATTGGAAATATCTTGCGGAAAGGGCTGATTCGATACCTTCGAAAGTTGCAACATCGATTTTCTTTGTGATACTTAATAAGACATATCCAGGAGCCATATAATCTTGATCAACATCAACACCGATTGCGAAATAACCTCGTCCTTCTTCATAGTATCTATCGATGATGTATCTCAATGAAGCATTAGGACCTAGACCATAAAAAGAGGATCCTTTTTCTTTTGCAGCGTCTATAACGCCATTACCGGTTGCTCCTGCAGCAGCGAATACAATGTCAGCACCAGCATCGTACTGAGAAAGAGTTAATTGTTTACCTTTAGCAGGATCTTCAAAACTAGCAGCATAACCAACTATAACTTCAATATTAGTTCCGTGGATTTGGTTGTATGCTTCTACTCCTGCTCTATAGCCGATTTCATACCTTTTTACTGGTGGGATTTCGATACCGCCAACAAACCCAATCTTGCCAGTTTTAGTCATAGCTGCAGCAACATAACCACCAAGGAATCCAGCTTCGTGTTCTTTGAAGGTATAAAGTGCCAAATTACTAGGAACAGTTTGTCCTGGCGACGGTTCAATGTCAATTCCTATAAAGAATGTATCTGGATATTGAGCAGCAATATTAAACAAGGCATCAGCCATCATAAACCCTACACCTATAACAACGTCTCCTTGTTGAGCAGCTGTTGTTAAATTTGGAATATAATCTGTTTGTTCTTTAGATATTATTAGCTCGGCTTCTACTCCAGGAAGCTGTTCTACAGCCATTTGAGCTCCTGCCCAGGTTCCGTCGTTAAAGGATTTATCTCCTAAACCACCTACATCAGTGACCATAACAACTTTTAATGCGAAGCTACTTACAAACATTAAACAAATTAAACCTAAAACCAACAACTTTTTCATGTGTTTCTACCTCCTTTATTGATTGGATTTTTTGTTTAAAAAGAAAAACTGTCTGATAACAAGCAAACTTGTTACGAGGAAAAGAATTATACCAAATAGCATGTTTATTTTGTAATCTGATGTGAAAATTGTTGGGTAACCATATTCGCTTATTACTTCTAAAGGAGTAACTTTTACTAAACTAAGTATACCTGAGAAGTACATAAGGGCAGTTGCTAAATATTTGGCAATTTTTTGCTCGTAAATAATAAATATTGTTATACTAAGAAAAAATAAAATCAAAATCTTATTTCCATAAAGTGTATTATAAGATCTTAATTTTATCGTATTCTCTTTATCTACATCGTAAAAAGTATTTATTTCAGAGAGTAATGGCTCTGTTAAATCTGTATTTAATAAAAGTTTATTAGATTCGCTAATAAACTTTGTTTCGAACACACTGTCTGAAAATTTAATCACATTTTCAATATTAGTTTCCATCGAATCAAGTTCATTTTTTATATTTCTTTGATTCATTTCAGAAGTTTTGATGAAATTTTCTATATTTTTTGAAAATTGTTCGGGATAACCTCTATAATTATCAATATTATTTATTTTCAATCCGTTTCTGTTTGTTTGAACATTAGATCCCTGAACTTGAGATAATACTTCAGTATTAATTAGATTTCTAAGAAAACCTCCAAAAGTTGATCTGTAAAAGGTATTTGCGGAAGAGTATTCCCTTCCTAAATAGGAAATTAAGGATGAAATATTTCGATTCAAAAACGAATGCGGATAGACTACTGTGTCATTAAGTAATTGGTATTGAAATTGAGAAAGATGAAAATCAGGATTTTCTTTCATTAAAAGATCATAAGAAAAGTATGAGGGAATAAACAATAATAATATAATCAATACAAATATAGAAAAGTTAATTATTTTTTCAATATAAGAGATTTTTTTCCCAAAACTTTTGAAGAAAAGTACCGCTAAAAACAAAAAAACAAAAGTTACAATATAACTTCCGTAAAAGAAACCGCTAATAGTATCCTTGATAGGATCAAAAAACGTGAATAAATAAAAGAGTTCGAAACCAAAAATTCCTATTGTTATGATCCATATATATTTTTTGATAAAATAAAAAGATAATAAAATTAATAGACCATATACAATAAATCTAATATAAGACATATTATTGCCTTGTTTACCTTCATTAATGAAAATTTGAATTACTTGGTTTATTTGATCATCTGTTTCTTTTATTAATGAATCAACATATCTGTACGAAAGTTGATCAATAGCTATTTGTAGTTGTCTTCCAGTAACTCCAGAAACAGCAAGCTCTTCAATACCTCTTTCTAAATTTTTAAGGTTTTCCTCTATTATCAAATCAAATTCTTCGTTTGGTTCGCCTTCATAGATATAGAATCGTCTGTCTAAAATTTTACCTGTAGTTTCAAATCTTTTTATATTTGTAAATGGGGCCTCATCTTCAATTCCTAAGGAATATATAATCACATTTCCAAAATAAGTCAAAGCGTTGTTTTCTAATTCTTTTTTATAATCTTGTACCGTTCGAAAGTAGGCTGGAAGAGATCTGATTTTTTCACGTGTCAAAGCGTCTCCTGATAAATCTGATTGTACATAAGCCAAAAAACCGGCAAAAGCAAGCTTCTCTTCAATTGTTTCAAACTGATTCTCAATATTGTCAAATATTTGAGAAAAATATGTTTGCACATTAGTTGGCCTATCTACATATTCTGCGCTTCCAATCATCTGAGTTCTGTAAAATCTGTATAAACCGAGGTTATTTAATTCTTCAAAAAAGGGGTCTAGGTTTCCTGCTTCAGAAGTATAACCTTCATTATATACATTTACAAAATTCAGATAAGTTTGTTTTACATTTTCAAGATCTATACTATAACTAATAGAAAAAAATATAAAGATAAAAAAGAGAAGGACAGTTTTCTTCATTTCTTGCCTCCTATGCTTTATGAGATTTGAATGTATAATACTTTCTTAAATCTATAAGTATTATATCATCTTTATTTGAGATGATCAAGATTCATTTTAAATGAATATAGGCAATAAGAAAAGATTAGAAGCTTTTAGAAACAAATATTTGAATATATCTTTCATTATCAATAAAAATGATTATATTGGTGTTTATCTTTAATTTATGATATAATAAGAAAAAAATTTTAATAGGGGGATAAAATATTAATATAAATTTCAAGAAATCGATTTCGTTAACCATAATACTTTTTTCTGTATTTGTTTTTAGAGTTTTTCCTAGTCCACTTTTTTTGGAAATAAATAATATATATATTGGAGACAGGGCTTTTCATATAGACATAGACAAAAACTATGCGATAATATCAGATTATGAAGGTACAGTGCACTTTATAGATATTTTTACTTTGGAAAAGCACGAATTTAACGAGGTTACAATACCAATGGGTGGAGCCTATGATGGAGAATTTTTCTTTGTAATTGATAATTATAAAAAAGAGATTTTGAAAATCAAAAATAATAGAATTGTCCAGAAACTTGTTCTTGATTCGAGACCTGTTAATATAAAATTAATCAATGACGAACTTTATGTGGTTGGTGAAGAACCTAATAAGTTTTTTCTAATCGACAGAAATCTGGTTATAAAAAGAACAATAGATTTACCTGTAAATAGTCCATTAATAAGGAATATTGGTGATCAGGTTTTCATACCTTTATTTAGTAATGTTAGCAACAATATCTTCATAACAGATTTACTTTTTTTAATACCTAAAAATAATACTTATATTGTTAATTACAATAAGATTGAATATCCAATAGATATAGTAGGTCATAATGGCATAACTTACATGGTGTCTTATTATAATGGGAAGCTTTATAAAAATGAATTTAGGAATCAGTCACAAATAGCTCAGTTTGGAAGATATACTACAAATATTGAATTATATAAGGGGAACATTGTTGGTAACTCTTTGATGGGAGGAATCTATTATTACGATTTAGAAAAAGAAAGAACTGATGAGATTTTAACAGATACCCCTTTTAGTGATATCGCAGTTTCACCAGATGGAGAATACTTATACGCAATATCTCATATTGAAAACAAATTATACGTAATAGAAAACAAAAGTGTTTATCAAATAATTAATACATATGATTATCCTATCGCAGTTGAATCCCCTGATGAAAATATTGTCTTAGTTCTATGTACCGATTCCTCATCTCTTCAAATTATAAGACGCTTTGAATAAGCTTTTTAATATTCAAAATGGTTTCATTTAATTTCTCCCTATAAATAACACTCATATCTCTAAAATTATAGTTTGAAGAGATAGCATCATAGTAGGCAAAAGGTATTTCCGAAGTATTTTTGTAAAAAAAATTGTAATCTTCTCTTATGTTTTTAAGGACTCTTTTGTTTTTCACATTGTTAAATGTAATAGTATGACCTCCAAAAAAAATTCCAATTAATGCACTATGTAAGCGATCTGATATAATTATTTTGGATTGAGATATTTCCTCTGTGATTTTTTGTGATTCTTTAAAAGGGAAATCTGCTTTTAGCTTAGTTTTTTTCCTAATATTTTCAACAAGCTCGTAGTTTCTCAAGGCATCTTGACTAGAATTTATAACTAATGTTGAAATAGAAAAATCCTCGAAAGCAGAAATGAAATCAGTTAGGATGTCTAAATCATGTTCTTCTTTTAGACAAACGGAAATTTTGTTTGTTTTTTTAAATGGGAAATTTATAAATAGATATGGACCTATATCAACACCTAAAGAAATGTTGTTGTTGATTTTTTTTGCAAAATTAAAGGAAGTTTTATCCCTTAGATTAGCGTATAATTTTGGGTAGGCAAGAATTTTTTTTAATTTACGTATACTTCTGGTTTCACTAAAAGAACCAAATCCTTGAGATAAGAGGAGTATAATTTTACTGAATTTAATTCCTAAAGAAGCAATGTAGTGATAATACATAAAACTTCGATAAGAAGTTTCAGATTGAAACAAGTTTCCTCCACCAAAAATAATAATATCAGAATCCTTTATGCTTCTTCTGAGTTCGTAAAAATTCATTCTTGATATTTTTATTATTTGAAAAGAAAATTTTTCATCAAAATGTAAATCGTTTTCTAGAGGCAAATATAATATTCCATCAAAATTTATTTCGTTTAATATAATCATAATACTCTTTAATAACAAATCATCTCCATAATTACCATAACCGTAAAATCCGATTAAAAAAATTTTTTTCATTATTTGTCCTCCGATTTAGTAATAAATTTAGGAAAATCTAAAACCGAAAAAGAATAATATATTAGATAACAAAAAAAGGTGGGAAACTTAGATGTTTGATAACATAAACTTTGGAATCATTCCTAAAACTATGGATGCTCTTTCTTTAAGACAAACAACCATCTCTCAAAATATTGCAAATTATGAAACTCCGGGATACAAAAGAAAATATGTTGAATTTGAAGATGAATTACAAAAAGCTTTGAACAAAGGTAAAAATTTAGAACTAAAAGTAAACAAGCAACAACATATAAATAATACCTTATCTTTTGAAAAAATTCAACCAAATATTCAAATTGATAATTCAAGGGGCTTAAGAGATGATGGCAACAATGTTGACCCAGAAGTAGAGTTAATAAATATGACTCAAAATACTTTAAAATACAATACTTTATCAAGATTAACAACTTATGCAATTCAACGATATGAAACTGCAATCAGAGGTGGAAAATGATGGATGGTCTTTTTAAAGTTCTTGATATAGCAGCCAGTGGGATGACTGCAGAAAGATTTAGATTAAACGTTATATCTCAAAATTTGGCAAATTCAGATACCACTAGAACAGAAGAAGGAGGCCCTTATAGAAGAAAAGCTATAGTATTTGAGGAAGCTTTAAACAAAACGACAAAAGGAAGGGAAGAATTTTCAGGAGTAAAGATTTTTTCGATAGTTGATGATCCTTCACCTTTTAGGTTGGTTTATGATCCAAACCATCCTGATGCAAATGAAGAAGGTTATGTTGAATATCCAAATGTAAATGTTTTAAGAGAAATGATTGATATGATATCTGCTCAAAGAGCTTATGAAATGAATGCAGCTGTAGTTAATTCAGCAAAGAGCATGTACAATTCTGCGCTTGGTATCGGAAGATAATGGGTTAAGGAGGTTTAAAGTGATGACAGATGGTATCAATGGAATAAATGGTTTAAATAATAATAACCTGTTTCCAGAAACAACGAAAAATAAGGACAAAAATTTGGATTTTTCACAGTTACTAAAAGATGCTATTGAAGAGGTAAATTCTTTGCAGAAAAATGCTGATAAAGTTGCTGCAGATTACGCGGCCGGTAAAATTACTGATATTCATCAAGTTATGATAGCAGCTGAAAAAGCTTCTTTATCTTTAAAATTAACTACTGAAGTAACAAATCGAATAGTTGAAGCTTATAAAGAAATTATGAGGATGCAGATTTAAAGAGAGCTAAAATCACAAATAGAATAGAAATATTGAAAAAATTCCCTCTTTAATAGAGGGAATTTGTTTAATTTTATAAAAATGTTAGAAATCTTTGTTATAATTTATCGAAAAAATATTGAGAGGAGGTGTTATTTATGGAGGAAATAATTAAAAGCGCCCAAAAGTACATTGATGAAAATTCGGAGGTAGATATAGAAAAATTAGAAAAACATTTGAAAAGTTTATATGATGAAAAAGAAGTAGATGAATATTTTTCTAGTTTGGGTGAAATATTATCTGGCTTGCAGGATATTTATAAAAATCCTATGGATCTTTTTTTTGATAATGAAAAAGAAGAAAAGTAAGGGGGTAGGTTTAATTGACAAAACAGGAGAGAAGTTGGATTTTGTATGATTGGGCAAATTCTGCTTATTCTGTTGCGATAACTACCGCATTATTGCCGATTTTTTTTAAGGATTTTGCTGCTGCGGGTATGCCTGATTATTTATCAACCGCTTATTGGGGATATGCATCTACTATAGCCACTTTAGCTGTTGCGATAATGGCCCCCATATTAGGAACATTAGCTGATTATAGGAATTATAAAAAGAGATTTTTGTTAACTTTTATACTTATCGGTGTCCTTTTCACGTCTTCTTTATCTTTAATCCAAGAAGGACAGTGGTTTTTTTGTTTAGTGCTTTACATCTTATCAAGTATAGGATTTTCCGGAGCTAATGTTTTCTATGACTCTTTTCTAACTGATGTAACGACTAAAGAACGTATGAATTGGGTTTCTTCAAGTGGTTTTGGCTGGGGTTACATTGGAAGTACGATACCTTTTTTAATCGGTCTTGTTTTTATTTTAAACCCGTCTTTAGTTAATTTAAACTCAACTATAGCCGCAACTAAATTAGCCTTCTTAATTACAGCCGCTTGGTGGTTGATTTTCTCGATACCTATTCTAAAGAATGTTCAACAAGTTTATTATGTAGAAAAGTCGAAAACCCCTATTAAAGATTCTTTTGCGAGAATTGGGAATTTTTTAAAAGATATGAAAACAGACAAAAATGTTTTATTGTTTTTGCTTGCTTATTTTTTCTATATAGACGGAGTAGATACAATTATCAGAATGTCTACTTCATATGGTATGGATGTTGGTTTGAACTCTAACGATTTGCTGATAGTTTTTCTAGTAATTCAAATAGTTGCTTTTCCTTTTGCTTTACTTTATGGGAAATTATCAAAAAAGTTTTCTACAAAAAGTTTAATCTATTTTGCTATTTTCGTGTATATTTTTATAACCATTTTTGCTTTTTTCTTAGAAACTATTGTGCAATTTTGGATTCTAGCTATGCTTGTAGCATCGTCACAAGGAGGTATTCAAGCATTAAGTAGATCATTATATGGAAGGATGATACCAAAGGAGAAATCCGCCGAATATTTTGGTTTCTACAACATCTTTGGTAAATTCTCAGCTATTTTGGGCCCTTTCTTAGTAGGACTTTTTACACAAATAGGTAAAAGTTCAAGATGGGGGGTAGTAAGTTTGTTATTCCTTTTCATTGTAGGAGGGATTCTCTTCTTTTTTGTCAAAGAACCTGATAAAGAGTTTGCATAAATTTTTAGAAAAAAAAGGAGGAAAAATTATGGATAGTGCCAGTAGCAGTTCAATAGAATATGCTAATCAACCGCCGTAATAGAAAGGAGGATACAAAATGAAAATTGAGGTAAAAGTCGATATCAAAAGGTTGATAAATGAAAAAGAGTTCAAAGTATTAAAAGAACTATTAAAAGACGAAGAACCCGCTGATATTGTTGGAATGATTGAAGAGTTACCACACGATGAGAAAATAGTTGTTTTTAGATTTTTACCCAAAGATACCGCTGCAGAAGTTTTTTCACAACTTGAAAAAGATGATCAGATGGAATTAATATCTCTTTTTAAAGAAGACAAATTGAAAGAAATTATTGAAAATATGGAACCGGATGATAGGGCTGATTTATTGGAAGAATTGCCCGCAAACGTTGTTAAAAAATTACTATCTCACTTGTCTGACGAAGAAAGAAAAAACACCCTTGTTCTACTTAATTATCCTGAAGATTCTTCTGGTAGGATAATGAATCCAAATTTTTTGGACTTAAAAGAAAATATGACAACAAAAGAAGCTCTTTTATATATAAAAAAGGAAGGAAGCAAAAAAGAAACTATATATACCTTATTTGTGATAGATAATACAAGGAAGTTAAAAGGTGTTGTAGAACTCAAAGACCTAATATTTGCTCAGGAAGAAGAGAAAGTAAAAAATATAATGAATGAAGACCCTACGTATGTAACAGTTTATGAAAACGAAGAAGAGGTAGCTAGAATTATGCAGGATTATGACTTGCTTGCAATTCCTGTTGTCGACAGTGAAAAAAGATTAGTGGGTATAATTACTATAGACGATATTGTAGATGTTTTAGAAGAATCTGCAACTGAAGATATACAAAAAATGGCAGCAGTAGGTGTAACAGAAACCTCGTATTTTCATACATCTATTTTTGAACTCGTTAAAAGTAGAGTTATTTGGTTGGGAGCATTATTGCTTTTTGAAAGTGTTGCTGTTTTTGTAATAGAAGGATTTTCGGATGTTTTACAAAAAATTACCATATTAGCTGCCTTTATGCCAACAATTAATGCGATCGGGGGTAATACGGGTGGTCAAATGTCTGCAATAATTATTAGATCCATGGCTTTGGGGGATATAGATGACAACGATTTGAAAAAAGTTTTGAAAAAAGAGATTATTTCTGGAATTATTTTGGGAATTATTTTGGGAATTATAATGTTTTTACGGGCGATTATAAACACGAGAGAACCATTGATTATGTTAAGTTTAGCCCTTTCAATAGTTGTCGTGGTAATCGTTTCAAATTTGTTAGGAGCAATATTACCATTTATAGCTAAAAAAATGAAGCTAGATCCTGCTCTAATATCTGGACCTTTTATAGCTACGTTGATGGACATTTTGAGTATGTTTTTCTATTTCTCAATTGCTTTATTACTTCTTAAGGATCTTTTATGATCTTAGGAAATTATAGAGATCATTTTCGAAAGGACTTGATAAGATGAATAACAAAGATATTAATGAAATTACGGATAAAATCAATGAACTTCCCACACCTGATTTTATAGTTCAAAGAATCATTTCTATAGCCTCAGATCCACAAGCAGATATAAAAGATTTGCAAAATGTGATTATACAATCTCCATCATTATCTGCTAAAATTTTAAGGTTAGCTAATTCGGCTTATTATGCATTACCAAAAAGAATATCAAAACTAAGTCAAGCTATTAATCTGTTAGGTTTTAAAACAATAAGAAACCTTGCTTTAAGTATTTTTACGGTTGAAAAATACTTTAAGGATACTGTACCAAATTTTAACAGTTCTAATTTTTGGACACATTTGATTTCAACAGGAATTGCTGCAGAGTTACTTGCAAATTATTTAAATTTTTTAGATAAAGAAGAAGTATTCATGTGTGGGGTTTTGCATGATTTGGGGAAAATAGTAATGGCTCATATAATGCCAGAAATTTTTGATATGATAGTGAAAGTTGCTAAACACGAGAAGGTATCTTTTTGGGACGCAGAACAACTATTATCTAGTTATTCTCATGAACATATTGGTAGAATCTTATTTGAAAAGTGGAATATGCCTGATATTGTTATTGAATCAGCATCTTTTCATGATAACCCCTTTGATTCACAGAAAGAAGAAACAAAGAAAATACTATATATAGTAAATGTAGCTAATGTTACAGTCAATACCTATTTTTATGGCTATTCCGGATGTTTTAATATTTCAGAAATTGATCTTAAGGTATGGAATTATTTAGGACTAAGTTATAGAAAATATTTTAGCTATTTTCAAGAATTCAAGGATATTATTAACCAATCGCCAGAGTTTACAAACATGAGACAACTGATTAATGAAGTGGAGGTGATTCAAGATGGCCCAATACAGAAGGGAGATGCTTGAATCTGAAATGAAAAAAATAATTTCTCAAGGTTTTTCACAATTAAAAGATCCCAGGATTAAAGATAAATTTTTAGATATAAACTTAGTTAAATTATCTAAGGATAAATCTTACTTAGATGTTTATGTATCAACTCTTGAGGATAATACTGAAAATGTTGTACAGATACTGAATAAGGCAAAAGGATTTTTTAGAACTTTAATAGCAAAAAATATTAAAATTTTTAAGGTTCCTGAAATTAGATTTCATGAAGATAAAGGAATACAAGCAAGTATAAAGATCAATAAATTGATAGATAAAATTGAACAAGATGAGGCTAAGGAATGAAAAGCGGTTTTATCATAGTTAATAAACCAAAAGGAATAACTTCTCATGATGTTGTTCAAAGGATTAGAAACATATTAGGAATTAAAAAAGTTGGACATGCTGGAACTTTAGATCCATTTGCTACAGGTGTTCTTATAATTGGGGTGAACAAGGCCACAAGATTATTGGAATTTTTTCAAAATGAAAGAAAAACTTATTATGTAAAAGGTCAGTTAGGCATAATAACTGAAACTTTTGATATAGAAGGAGAAATAAAAGAAAGAAATTCTGTTGATAAAATAGATATAGAAAATTTAAGGAACGTTTTATTATCCTTTATAGGAGAGTATTTACAAGTTCCTCCTGCTTATTCTGCAAAAAAATACAAGGGTAGAAAACTATATGAATATGCAAGAGAGGGGAAAATAATCAATCTTCCACCTAAAAAGGTAACGATATACAATATAATAAATTTTTCTCAAATTGGAACAGAGTTTGCATTTCAAGTGGACGTTAGTTCTGGAACATACATAAGGTCATTAATTATGGATATTGGTTATAAGTTAGGTTGTGGGGCAGTAACTAAAGAACTTGTTAGGTTAAAAAGCGGTAAATATTCCTTAAAAGATGCAGTCGAATTAAATGAGGTTTCAAAAGATAAAATTATAGATATGGATAAGGCTTTAGATCTCCCATATGTTCAAGTAAATAATGGAGAAAAGGTACTTCAAGGTCAACAAATTTTCAAAGAAAATATAATGGAATATTCTACTTTCGATAAGGGGGATTATGTTAAAATTTATGATGAAAGTATGGATTTTCTGGGGATTGGTCTATCTGAGAGAAAATCAGATTTTTTAAACACTCTTATTGAGAAAATTCCCGAAAGAAATGAAAGAATAGTAAAAATACATAAAATCTTAATTTGAGGTGAGTTAGAAATTGTATGTTGCAACTATAGGGATATTTGATGGGGTACATAAAGGGCATCAATATATATTAAAAAACGCTTTGGAACTATCTCAAAATTTAAAATTAGCACCATTGATTATAATGTTTAAATACCCTGCAGAAAAGTATATTGGAGGCTTCGAAGGTTTAATATTACCAAGTTGGAGAAGAAAAGATATTTGTGAAAAAATGGGTTTTAAAGTTTTAATAAAGGATCTTCAAGAAGTATGGGGAGTTCCTCATCAGGAGTATTTAGATAATCTAATAAAAATGGGGGTTAAAGGTTTTGTCTGTGGAGAAGATTTTACATTTGGAAAAGATGCATATGGAAATGTAGATTATTTAAAAACAGTAGGGAGAAATAAAGGATTGGTTGTAAAAGTATTGAATGATTTAAAAAAATATGGAAATAGAGTAAGTTCGTCAGCAATAAAAAGAGAGATAAAATTGGGGAATATTCCTAATGCAAATGAAATGCTTGGAAGACCATGGACTTTAGAAGGTAAGGTTTATGAGGACAGACATTTAGGTTTTAAATTAGGATTTCCAACAGCAAATATCGATATATCAGAAAGAGAAGAAATTTTATTACCAAAATATGGAGTATATTTGGTCAAAGGGCAAATTAAAGGTCAGTCAGGAACCTTGTGGGGTTTGATGAACGTGGGATTGAGGCCAACTTTTATAGAAGAGAAAAAGGAACCAAAAGTGGAAGTGTATTTCTTAGATTTTTTTGGTGACCTATACGGAAATTATATTATTATAGAAGTTTTAGAGTTTATTAGGGAAGAGGTAAAATTTGAAAACGAAAAACAATTGATTAGAGCAATGGAAAAAGACGAAGATTACGCAAGAAAAATCATACAAAAACATTATTTGTAATTGTTATTAATAAAAAGGGGGAATTACTTTGCCTAACTGGGATTTAACTTTCTTTTATTCTTCGCCAGAAGATAAGAAAATAAAAAGAGATTTTGAAGAAAGCTTGAAACTTACAAAAGATCTCAAAAAAAATTATTACCATAAACTTTCAGATCCTTCTTTAACACCTGAAGAAATGAAAAATTTCTTTTTGGAGCTTGAAGAAATTTTTAAAAAGAATTATTTCGCTTCTCAATATTGTAATTTATTTTATGCCTCTAACACACAAAATGAAACCGCCCAAAAACTTTTTCAGATGAGTATGGATTATAATTCAAAATTAGATGTGGAGAGTTCTTTTTGGAAACCCGTATTACTAAAACAGGGTGAGAAAAAATTAGAGGAATTTTTAGCATCAGAAATTCTAAAGGATTACACTCACGTTATAGAAAAACTTATAAAATCAAAGCAACATGTATTAAGTGAAGACGCTGAAAAAGTATTAGCAGCAATGTATAATTCTTCTAGAGGCGGATTCGAAGATCTGTATGAGAGATTGGTTAGTTCTTATGAATTTGAGTTAGAAATAGATGGCATTACTCAAAAATTAACTGATCCTCAAATAAGATCTTTAAGAAGAAGACCAGAAGCTAGATTAAGAAGAGAAGCCATGAAAACTTTTTTTTCAAGGTATGACCAAGATAAAATAGTTTTCGAAAAAACCTATAACTCCATTGTGAAAAATTATGACACAGAAGCGTCGCTACGTAACTTTCGCGAGCCTATATCTATGAGAAATTTGGCAAATGAGGTCGAGGACGATATAGTAAAAACGGTAATTGATGTAACTACTGAAAGAACCTATATGGTTCATAAATATTACAAATGGAAAGGGAAAAAATTAGGCATAGAGCAAACACTTGCCGACATTTATGCTCCACTTGAAAAGATTCAAAAAAAGTATTCTTTTGATGAGGCGAAAGCTATTGTGCTTGAATCATATTATGAATTTGATGAGGAAGTAGGAGAGATAGTAGAATCATTTTTCAAAGAAAATAGGATAGATTCTGATATAAGGAAAGGCAAGAGAGGTGGAGCTTTTGCTTCTTATGCTATTCCCAACAGAAAACCTTTTATATTATTAAATTATACAGGAAATCTTTCTGATGTAGGTACTTTAGCTCATGAATTGGGTCATGGTGTTCATGGGACTTTATCTTCTCAGCAAAACATTTGGAATTATCATACGCCTCTAACAATGGCTGAAGTTGCTTCTGTATTTGGTGAAATGCTTGTTATTGATAAGCTACTTCCAACCCTTTCAAAAGAAGAAAAAGTTGCATTTATCGCTTCAAAAGTTGAAGAAATGTTTGCAACTATGTTCAGACAAAATATGATTGGAAGATTTGAAATAACTTCTCACCAATTAATTGGTGAAAATGGTAGTGCAAATTGGAAAGAGTTAGCAAACGTATATCGAGAAGAACTGAAAATAATGTTTGGAGATTCTGTTAAAATTCCTGATGAATACTGTTATGAATGGGCTACTATTCCTCATATTTTTAGTACACCTTTTTATGTATACGCTTATAATTTTGCCAATCTTTTAGTACTTGCAATTTTCGAAAAATATAAACAAGAGGGAAAAGTATTTGTTCCAAAATACAAAGAGTTATTAAAAAGCGGAAGTTCTGATTCGCCTCAAAAGTTATTAGAAAAAATAGGTATAAACATAAAAGAAAGAAAATTCTGGGAAAATGGTTTTAATTATATAGAAAGAGAATTTATAAATAAATTATCATAAGGTTATGGAGGAATTGTTTTGAAAGTTCAGAGAGTTGAAACTAGTGGTGAATTGATGACTAACACTTACATTATTAATGAAGATACTATTATAGATCCAGGTGAAGGTATAGGAGAGTATATTCCAAAAGATAAAGAAGTTGTAGTTTTACTAACTCATGCTCATTATGACCATATTCTTGGATTATCTGAATTAAATGTAAAACAATTGTATGTGCATCCTTTAGATGTTGAGATTTTAAAAGATCCTATAAAAAATTTTTCTTATTATGTAAAAAAACCGTTTTCATGGAACAATGGTTGGGAAGATATTACAGAAACTTTTGAAGTGATTCACACACCCGGACATACGCCTGGTTCTTGCGTTATTCATTTAGAAAATTATTTATTTACTGGAGACACATTATTTTATGATTCAATTGGGAGAGTAGACCTAGAAGGAGGATCTTTTCAAGATATGAAAAAGTCCCTAAAGATATTAAAAGATTATCTACTAACACTACCTAAAGATACCATAATTGCACCAGGGCATATGGCTTTAGGGAAAATAAGCGATGTGATGGAATTCAATTCATATCTGAAATAATTTTTGGAATATACGGTTTAATAATTCCGGGAGGGAGTATTATGACAAAAGATGAATTATTGGAAGAGGTTAAAAAGCAAGGAATAAAGTACATTAGATTACAAATTACAGACATTAACGGAACGTTGAAAAATGTGGAAATACCGTCAACTCAGTTAGAGTCATCTTTAAATTATGGAACAATGTTTGACGGTTCTTCTATCGAGGGCTTAGTAAGAATAAATGAATCCGATATGTTGTTAAAACCAGATATAGAAACATTTACCGTACTACCTTGGACAGTTGAAAGAGAAAAAGTAGGACGGTTTATATGTGATATTTATACTCCAGAAGGAACTCATTTCATTGGGGATCCAAGATATGTTTTAAAAAAAGTAATCAATGAAATGAAGGAATTTGGTTACTCCCCATATGCTGGACCCGAACCAGAATTTTTTATTCTTCCAAGAGACGAAAAAAGTCGTGATCCTTTGCTAATTCCACTAGATAAAGGAGGATATTTTGATTTACTTCCTATCGATTTGGGTGAGCGAGTTAGAAAGAGCATGGTAGAAACCTTGCAAGGAATGGGGATAAAGGTAGAAGCTGCCCACCATGAAGTTGCTAATTCACAACATGAAATAGATTTTAGATATGATTATGCATTAAAAACTGCCGATAATATACAAACATTCAAATTGGTTGTTAGAACAATTGCTCTTCTCAATGGATTATGGGCAACATTCATGCCAAAACCTTTTTTTGGAATGAATGGTTCAGGTATGCATACTCATTTAAGTATTTTTAAAGAAGGTATCAATATTTTTTATGATAAAAATAAGCCTTATGAAATTAGTGACGAAATGAAATGGTTTATTGGAGGATTATTTCAACATATTGATGCTATAACAGCTTTAGCTAATCCTACAATAAACTCGTATAAAAGATTAGTACCAGGTTATGAAGCGCCTGTAAATGTTGCTTGGTCTGTTGTAAATAGAAGTGCTTTGGTAAGAATACCAATGACCAGAGGAGATGGGACAAGGTTGGAACTAAGGTCTCCAGATCCAACAGCAAATCCCTATTTACTATTAGCAAGTATTTTTGCTGCTGGTTTAGAAGGGATAAAAAATAAAGTTGAACCTCCTCAACCCGTTGACGGAAATATATACGAAATGGGAAAAAAAGAAAAGGATGATAAAAATATTAGATATCTCCCAAGTTCTCTTCAAGAGTCTTTATCTATTCTTAAAAAAGATGAACTAATTAGGGGAGTTTTAGGAGAGCATATATTTTCTAAGTTTATAGAAATGAAAGAAAAAGAGATTGAGGAATATAGAATCGCAGTAACAGATTGGGAAGTCAAAAGATATATCCAACAATTTTAAAAAAAGTACAAAAGAAAGAGGCGCTTTTGTTTTAAGCGTCTCTTTTTTAAATATAATTTTTTTCTTCACCCGGTTTTATTTTACCGTCTAAAAGTAGTTTTTTGATCTCTTCCAATTTTTCTCTAATTTCTATTCCTTTATAACCTTTTTCTAATAGATCTTTTCCAGATATTGAAAGCTTCAAATCTGTTAATTTTTTTAAATATGTATAATAAATATCAACTATTTGTGGAGGTAATTTAACTGCTAAAAATATGAATTGTTCATTATCTAGTGTATTAGTAATTTTGTAAAAAAAGGATAACTCATCTATTTTTCCATATTTATTTAAATGATTGGATATTAATTCATTAGCTCTTTTTACTTGTTGTAGTTTCCTTATAAATTCTTTTGGAAGGCCATATCTTGCAGAAATATTCTTCAAAGATTCTTCACTCGTGTATTGCAAAATAACAAACAAAACTACGTGAAAAATCCTCACTTTATTTAAGTAAAAACGCATATTGTAATTGAAAAAATGCAAAATATCGAAAAGATTTTCTAAATCTTTTTCTAAAGTAGGTGTATAATATGTTTTTTCAAAAAGATGAGAAATAATTTTTAGATTTCCCATCCTTTTTATAGCTTTTAAAGGTTCTTTTTCACAAAGTATTTTTTCAAATTCTTCCCTAATTCTCATTCCAGTAACTTTTTCTAAGTATTCATTTTCTACAGCGTCCTCTAATTTTGTTAAAGTGTTTGAATCAATCTCAAATCCAAACCTTTGCTCAAATCTAATAGCTCTTAAGATTCGTGTTGGATCTTCAATAAATGAAAGTGGATGTAAAATTCTTATGATACCTTTTTCAAGATCTTTTTTACAATTAAAAAAATCAAGAAGCACACCAAAAGATTCTGAGTTCAATTTTATTGCCATTGCATTTATAGAAAAATCTCTTCTGTAAAGGTCTTTTTTAATTGTTGAAAGTTCTACCTTTGGTAATTCTGCAGCTTCTTGATAATACTCAGTTCTTGCAGTTGCTAGATCTATCCTAATAATTTTATTTTCTCCATTTCTGTAAAATATAGAACATGTGTGAAATTTTGGATGTTCGACATATTTTGCCCTCAGTTGTTTTGCTACATATTTTCCAAATATTAAACCATCCCCTTCTACGACTACATCTATATCGTAAGGGAGTGTGTTATTAGTTAATTTATTATCGATTTTTAAAAGTAGGTCTCTTACAAATCCCCCCACTACATAGACGCTTATGCCCTTTTCGTTTCCATAAACACCTATTAATCTTAAAATATTTAAAACAGAGGTTGGTAAAACTTTTTCCATTTCCGAATTTAAATTTTGTGACTGATATTTTTCTCTTAAAATCGGGTTTAAAGTAAAATTTAGAACCCCGTTAGTCGCTCTTAAGAGATCTGTTCGAGTAATTATACCTACAAGTATTCCATCCTTTAAAACTGGTATTCTTCCAACATCAGCTTCTGCCATAATTTTTCTCACTTGAGTTAAAGAAGTTTCAACATCAGTAACTTTTAGATTAGTACTCATAATGGCTTTAATAGGAGCATTTTTTAATCCATGCTTTATAGCTTTTTCAATATCTTTTTTTGTAATAATACCAACTAACTTGTTATTCTGAATTACTGGTAAACCAGAATGGCCAGTCTGGTACATTATTTCACTGGCTCTTTCAACCGTCTCCTCAGATAGTATGGTTCTAACCGGTGAAGACATTATATGCTTTGCTCTCAAAACAGGCAAAAAGGATGATTTTAGTTCATTTTTTATTTTACTTATGACTTGGTTAATATCATACTTTTTCGTTTTTGCGGATCCTGCTTTTCTATGTCCTCCCCCTCCAAAGTGAGATAGTATCTTATTTAAATCTATTTCATCGATTCTTGATCTAGCTACTATATATATGCTCTTCCCCATTCTAGTAACCACAAAAAAAACATCTGGTGTTAAGGCTTCAAATAGCTTATGAGTTATTACATTTAATCCTCCAATGAACTTATCAATCTCTGCATATGCTATATATACATTTATCTCTTCCAAAGTTAGTTCTTGAATATTATTATATAATTTATTAAAAAGATCTTTTTGTTCTTTAGTCATTTCAAGTGAAACGAACTCTTCTATTTCTTCGATGCGTGCACCACCTTTTATAAGTTGTGCAGCAATCTCATGGTCAAGAGAAGTTGTTGTCGGATAAACGAAATTACCTGTATCTTCATGAATTGCTATTAAAAAAAGAGTTTCATAGGTATCAGGAAGTACTATTTTATTTTGTAATAGCTTTTCAAGTAGTATAGTAGTTGCACTTCCCGTTTCTTTAGAGAAGTTTTTACCTTTGATATTTTGTTCTTTTAATTCGGGGTGATGATCGTATATATCAACATCGATTCCTTTCTCAATTAATTGTCTAATTATGGGAGGGATTCTATTAATATCAGCTGTATCAACTACAACTATTTTTTCAATTATTTTGTTGTTTATCACGTCTTCAAATTCTTTTTTGAAATTATTATCTTGAATATAATGAATATCATAGATATTCAAAAATTCTTTCAAATTTTGTTGTGGTTCAGCTTCCAAAACGATTATTGAATCATCGTAAATTAAAGAAGCAGCAACACAGGCCGCAAACCCATCGAAATCAGCATTTTTATGAGTAGTTATAATGGTTTTTGGATTCAAAATAATTTCCCCTTTAATTAAACTTTGTAAAATTTAAAAATACTAATTTCATTATATCATATCCATCTCTTATGAAGGATAAATCAACTATGATATAAAAATTTGACAATGAAGAATTTTCATGGTATAATCCAAAAAATTAAACAGAGGAAGGATTTTAAAAAATGGATATTTATGAAAAATATTTCACAAATAATATATCAAATACAATATTAAATAATGATAGGAGGCGCTCAAGTAGCCGGTGGATCATAAGCACCGGTAAGTTGGGTGCTTATGAAAATGGGGATTAATACCCCTCTATGAAAAAACAATCCATGCGGCTACATCTTTTTTTAGATGTAGCCGTTTTTTTTATGATAACTAATTTTCATATAATTTTGGGAGGTTAAAAGATGAAGAGATTTGATGTAATTGAAGAAAAAATAGATTTGCCATTAGGGTTTAAAGTTTCAGGGATTCATTGTGGAATAAAAAAGTCGAAAAAAGATTTGGGAATGATTTATTCAGAGAAAAAAGCAAATGCAGCTGCAGTATTTACTACAAATAAAGTTAAGGCTGCCCCAGTACTATTAAGTATGGAGCATATAACAGACAACGAAATTCAAGCTGTTATCGTCAATAGTGGAAATGCGAATGCTTGTACAGGTGAAAAAGGTTATTCTGACGCAATGAATATGGCTAAAAAAACAGCATCAGTTTTAGGGTTAAATAAAGAAGACGTATTTGTAGCTTCTACAGGCGTAATCGGTGTACCTTTACCGTTGAATAACATTTTAAGAGGTATCGAAGATTTGCAAAATAAAGTTAATCATGAAGACGAAAATGATTTATTGAATTTAGCTCAGTCTATCATGACTACAGACACTTTCCCAAAGATTTATAGTAAAGATCTATATATTGATGGGAAAAAGATTACTTTAACAGGAGTCGCAAAAGGTTCAGGGATGATTCATCCAAACATGGCAACGATGCTTTCTTTTATTATGACTGATGCAAATATCTCTAAGACAGCTCTAAGTAAAGCCTTAAAAAGTTCAGTTGATAAAACTTTCAATATGATTTCAGTTGATGGGGATACAAGTACCAACGACACCGTTTTAATATTAGCGAATAAAGAAGCCAATAACAAAGAAATTATAGAAGATACTGTAGGTTTTGAATTTTTCCAATCTGCCTTGGATGAAGTAACTTTATATTTAGCTCAAATGATAGCAAAAGATGGAGAAGGAGCAACGAAGCTTGTGGAAATCAGAGTAATAAATGCTAAAACTGAAAAAGATGCAAAATTGATATCAAAAACAATTGCAAAATCTAACTTAGTTAAAACAGCTATATTCGGGGAAGATGCTAATTGGGGAAGGATTTTGGTAGCAGCAGGGTATTCTGGAGCAAACTTTGATCCTAAAAAAGTTGATGTATGGTTCCAAAGTGCATCAGGTAAGATTCAAACATGTTGCAATGGATCCTTCAAGGAATTCAGCGAAGAGAAGGCAAAATTAATTCTCAAAGAAAAGACAATAAGAATTATTGTTGATCTAAAAGATGGAGATGAAAAAGCGGATTCATGGGGTTGTGATTTAAGTTATGAATACGTAAAAATAAATGGAGGATACAGAACATGATTAAAGAAGAAAAATTTTTGGATGAAATTAAAAAAGCAGAGGTTTTAGTTGAAGCTCTACCGTATATCAAAAAGTTTTCAGGTAAAGTTGCCGTGATTAAATTTGGGGGTAACGCTATGAAAGATTCACTAATAAAAAAGATGGTTGCTCAAGATATAGTTCTTATGAAATATGTTGGATTAAACCCAGTTGTAGTTCATGGTGGTGGCCCTGAAATAACTAAATTTTTAAAAGATTTAAATGTTGAAACAAATTTTGTAAACGGATTGAGAGTAACTGATGGAAAAACTATGGAAATTGTTGAAATGGTGCTTGTTGGTAAAGTGAATAAAGATATAACCTCATTGATAAACAAAATGGGAGGTAAAGCAGTAGGATTAAGTGGGAAAGATTCAAATTTGCTTGAAGCAAAAAAGGAACTTTCCAACGGGGATCTAGGCTTTGTAGGTGAGGTTGTTAATGTAAATAAAGATATTCTAAATATACTAATCAATAAAGGATATATCCCTGTAATAGCCCCTTGTGCAATTGGCATAGATGGAAACACTTACAATGTAAACGCGGATCTTGCTGCCAGTAAAATAGCGGCTGCATTAAATGCTGAAAAATTTATACTTTTAACCGATGTAGAAGGTATTTTAAAAGACAAAGGAAACAAGGATAGTGTCATTTCAAGGGTAAATTTAAGTCAAGCAAAAGAATTGTTAGATGCAAAATATGTTAGTGAAGGAATGGTTCCAAAGTTGCAATGTTGTATTGAAGCAGTAGAAAGTGGAGTAAAAAGGGTTCACATTATAGACGGTAGAATATCCCACTCTTTACTTTTAGAAATATACACTGATAAAGGTGTGGGTACAATGATAGCAAAGGAGTGTTTTGATGATGACAATCTCTGAAGATAAAAAGTATGTTATGAACACATATTCAAGATTCCCTATAACTCTTGTCAAAGGAGAAGGCGTAAAAGTCTGGGATAAAGATGGTAAAGAGTATCTTGATTTTGTTGGGGGGATAGCGGTTAACGCTTTAGGGCATTCTCATCAAGCGGTAGTGAATGCAATTAAAGAGCAAGCTGATAAGTTGATACACTGTTCTAATCTTTATTGGACAGAAAATCAAATAGAGTTAGCAAAGTTGATATGTGAAAACTCTTTTGGAAAAAGTGTGTTTTTTTGCAATAGCGGAGCGGAAGCAAATGAAGGAGCAATAAAATTAGCAAGAAAATATGGAAATACAAAATACAAAGGGAAAAGATACAAGATTATTACCGCTAAAAATTCTTTTCACGGAAGAACATACGGAGCTTTAACGGCAACGGGACAGATTAAGTATCATAATGGATTTGAACCACTCTTAGATGGGTTTGTATATGTAGATTACAACGATTTAAATTCGTTACAATCAGCCGTAGATGAGAATACTTGTGCCATTATGTTAGAGGTTATTCAAGGTGAAGGTGGCGTGAATGAAGCTGATAGTAATTATCTTAAAGAAGTCAAAAATTTATGTGAAAAAAATGATTTACTTTTAATTTTTGATGAAGTTCAAACAGGAATTGGAAGAACAGGAAAACTTTTCGCTTATGAACATTCAGGGGTAGTACCAGATGTGATGACATTAGCTAAGGCTTTAGGTGGGGGTGTTCCTATTGGTGCTTTGGTTGTGAATGAAAAGGCAGATATTTTCGTTCCTGGTAACCATGCTTCAACTTTTGGAGGAAATCCATTGGCTTGTGCAGCTGGCAAAATTGTAATGAATATAATTTCTCAAAAAAGTTTTCTAGATGAGGTGAAAGAAAAGGGAGAATACTTCAAAGGAGAGTTGGAAAAATTAAAATCAAAATTTTCTATTATAAAGAAGGTAAAAGGGAAAGGGTTAATGTTGGGGGTTGAATTAGATACAAATGATGGAAGTAAAATAGTTAAAAAATCTATGGAAAAAGGACTTTTAATCAACGTAATAAATCATAACATCCTAAGATTCGTTCCACCATTAATTATTTCTAAAAAGGAAATAAAAGATGGAATAGAGATACTTAAAGATGTTTTTTTGGAAATGAATTCTTGAGGGAGGGTTAAAATGCCTAAAAATAATAGAAAAGGAAACGCCTGATAGTGTACTAGGAACTTTGGGAGGGCAAACCGATTTTTATCGCAACACACAGAAAAAATCTTTCAGTGAAAATAATAAAATAAATTATTAGAAGAGGTGAATTCATTATGAAAAAAGGGGACAAAGTTGTATTGGCATATTCAGGAGGGCTAGACACATCTGTAATAATACCATGGTTGAAAGAAAAGTATCAATGTGAAATTATCGCAGTATGTATCGATGTTGGACAGGGAGATGAAACTAACTCAATAGAAGAAAAAGCTATTTTAAGTGGAGCTAGTAAAGTATATGTTGAAGACGTAACAGAAGAGTTTATAACTGATTATATTTATCCCACTTTAAAAGCAGGGGCAGTTTATGAAGGTAAATATTTATTAGGTACATCTTTTGCAAGACCATTAATGGCAAAAAAACTGGTTGAAATAGCTCATAAGGAAGATGCTAAAGCTATTGCCCATGGATGTACAGGAAAGGGCAACGACCAAGTAAGATTTGAAGTATCTATAAAGGCATTGGATCCAACAATAGAAATAATTGCCCCATGGCGAATATGGGATATTAAATCTAGAGAAGAAGAAATAGAATATGCAATGAAAAAAGGCATACAACTTTCAATAACAAAAGAAAAGATATACAGTGTTGATAAAAACATATGGCATATAAGTCACGAAGGTGGAGATTTAGAAGACCCATGGAATGAACCAAAATCTTATCTTTACGATGTTATAACTCCTCCAGAAAATGCACCAGACACTGCAGAATACATAACGATAGAATTTGAAGAAGGAATTCCAAAAAAAATCAACGGTGAAGAGCTTTCTCCTATTAAACTTTTAGAAAAGGTAAATTTTTTGGCAGCCAAACATGGAGTTGGAATCGCAGATATCGTTGAAAATAGATTAGTAGGTATGAAATCAAGGGGAGTTTATGAAACACCTGGAGGAACGCTGTTATACTATGCACATAAAGAACTTGAGAGTTTAGTTCTTGATAAAGACACATCAAGATTCAAAGATCTAGTTTCTCAAAAATATGCGGACTTGGTTTATGACGGGCTGTGGTTTTCACAATTAAAAGAATCTCTAGACGCTTTTGTAAATGAAACTCAAAAAGTAGTTACTGGTACTGTTAGACTTAAACTGTATAAAGGGAATATTTATACAGCTGGATTGAATTCTCCCTACTCCCTATACAACGAAGAGTTAGCAACTTTTGGTGAAGATAAAATATATGACCAAAAAGATGCGGAAGGTTTTATAAACCTATTCGGCTTGCCTTTAAAGATGAGAGCTTATCAAAAAGAAAAGCTTCAGAATAAGTTTATGAAAACCAAGTAATCAAAAATATATAAATAAATAAAGTTGCTGGGGGTGAAAAGATGAAATTATGGGGAGGACGTTTCAAAGGCCAGTTATCAAAAGATATGGAAAGTTTTAATAATTCAATAAATATAGATATCAGATTACTCCCATACGATATTGAAGCTTCTATAGCTTATGCAGCTGGATTGATGAAAGCTGGTGTAATATCACAAGAAGAGTTTAATTTAATGAAAAAGGCCTTAGAAAAGATAAAAAATATGGAAATTAAGGATATTCCTGATGTTGAAGACGTTCACACACTGGTAGAAAAGCTTCTTGTAGAAGAAATAGGTGATTTAGGCAAAAAGTTACATACCGGTAGAAGTAGAAACGATCAAGTTGCAACAGATGAAAGATTATATCTAAGAAAAGAGATAGAAGAAATAATAGAGTTATTGGAAAATTTAATTGATACCTTAAATATGCTTGCTAAAGTAAACAAAAATACTATTATGCCGGGTTATACTCACTTGCAAAGAGCACAACCAGTTACTTTTTCTCATCATTTGTTAGCTTATCAAGAGATGTTCAAAAGGGATACATCACGTTTGAAAGATTTAAAAAAGCGAGTAAATGTTTTAGTTTTAGGCTCTGGTGCTCTTGCAGGAACCACTTATAATATAGATAGAAAGTATATTGCTTCTTTGCTGGGATTTAATGATGTATCTTTAAACAGCATGGACGCTGTTAGCGATAGAGACTTTATAATCGAATTTTTATCGGCTGCATCGTTAATTATGATGCATTTAAGTAGATTCTCTGAAGAGATCGTATTATGGACAACTCAAGAGTTCAACTTTATAGAATTATCCGATGAATATTCCACAGGAAGTAGTATTATGCCTCAAAAAAAGAATCCAGATGCAGCGGAATTAATTAGAGGAAAAACAGGCAGAATATACGGAAACCTGATGAGTCTATTAACTGTTATGAAATCTTTGCCCCTTACTTACAACAAAGATATGCAGGAAGATAAAGAACCTCTTTTTGACTCTATAGACACTTTAAAGATATGTTTAAAGGTATTTACCGGAATGATAAAAAGTATGCATATAAAAAAAGAAAAAATGGAAAGCGCTGTAAAATACGGATATTTAAACGCCACAGATTTAGCAGATTATTTAGTCAAAAAAGAGATACCTTTTAGAAGTGCGCACGAAATTGTTGGTAATATAGTTTCTTATGCTATAGAAAAAAACACTACTCTAGAAGATTTGGAAATCGATGAATTCCGAATATTTTGCAATAAAATAGATGAAGATGTATATGAATATTTGAATATCAAAAATATTTTGAAAAGTAGAAAAACGATAGGTGCAGCAAAATGGGAGGATGAAAAATGAATGTAGGCATTTTAGGAGCAACGGGTTATACAGGAATAGAATTAATTAGAATATTATCAAAACATCCGAAAGTTAAAATTGTTTATCTATCATCAAAAAACTTTGAATCAAAGTTAATCTCTGAGGTATACCCGGGAATTCAAGGTTATAATGATTTAATCTTAGAAGAAGTTGATTTAGAAAAAGTAGTTAAAAATTGTGATGTTATATTCAATACGTTGCCCCCTCATTTTTCTTTTGAAATTGCAGGTATGATAAAAGATAATGGAAAACGATTGATAGATTTGGGAGCTGCTTTCCGTTTTGACAATTTTGACAATTTTAAAAGATGGTATAATTTCAAAGAGGATCTGGAATACAATGAGTATCAAAGAGTATATGGATTAACTGAGTTGAGTAGAGATTTAATTAAAGAGTCCAAGATAATTGGTAACCCTGGTTGTTATCCTACAAGTGTAATATTAGGATTAGCCCCACTTTTTAAAAATGGTTTAATTGAAAAAAACAGTATAGTTGTTGATAGTAAATCAGGTGTTTCTGGGGCTGGTCATGATCCTAAATACAATAATCTATACGCAGAATGCAATGAAAACTTAAAACCTTATAACGTTACAAAGCACAGACACATTCCAGAAATGGAACAAGAATTATCAAAAATAGCAAATAGTCAAGTTAATTTAATTTTTACTCCTCACTTGGTCCCAATGACAAGAGGAATTTTAAGTACTATTTATTGTCAGTTAAAATCAATTGATAATGTGCAAAGGATTTATAATCTTTATAAAGAATTCTATCAAAACGATCATTTCATTAAAATATGTAAACCAGGTACTTATCCATCAACTAAGAATGTTTATGGATCGAATTATTGTCACATAGGTTTTGAAATAGAAGAAAGAACTAATACACTAATTGTTATGTCAGTTATTGATAATTTGGTAAAAGGGGCAAGTGGGCAGGCAATTCAAAATATGAACTTAATGTTCGGATTACCTGAAAATAAAGGTTTAGACCTCGTTCCAATATATCCATAAGTAGCTAAAAAAGTAGCAAAAAAACTATTTTTATGAATTATATTCACTAATTTGATATTTCTTTGATTTTAATATATAATTAAAAAAACACTTTATCAAAGTAAAACACTTATATATTCAAATTTTCAAGATGAAAGGAGGGAGGGTGCGCTTTTAAAAAAAATAAAAAAGCGTACCAAGAAAATGAACAACGTTTATATCGTAGACACTACCTTAAGAGATGGAGAACAAACGGCCGGGGTTGTATTTGCAAATGAAGAAAAAGTTCAGATTGCCAAGATTTTGGCAGAGTTAGGAGTTTACCAGATTGAAGCAGGAATTCCCACCATGGGCGGGGATGAAAAAGAAGCTATTAAAAAGATTTGTAAGCTGGATCTTGGAGTAAGCGTTATGGGATGGAACAGAGCGGTTATAAAAGATATTGAAGAATCAATTGATTGTGGTGTTGATGCTGTTGCTATATCTATTTCTACTTCGGATATTCATATTAAGCATAAATTGAAGAAAGATAGAGAATGGGTTTTAAAAAGTATGACACAAGCTACAAAATTCGCGAAAAAACACAATTTGTATGTATCTGTTAACGCAGAAGATGCTTCAAGAAGTGATATGGATTTTCTTTTGAAATTTGCTAAAGAAGCAAAAGATGCCGGAGCTGATAGACTTAGATATTGTGATACAGTGGGAATGATGGAACCATTTACTATATATGAACACGTAAAAACTATCATTGATGAAGTAGGAATCAATGTTGAAATGCATACTCACAACGACTTTGGATTAGCTACTGCAAATACGCTATCAGGAATTAAAGCTGGAGCAAAGTTTGCAGGAGTAACAGTCAATGGCTTGGGCGAAAGGGCAGGGAATGCCGCTTTAGAAGAAGTAGTAATGGCTTTAAAGTATATATATAAAATCGATTTAGGTATTAAAACAAATATGTTGAAAGAAGTTTGTGAATACGTAGCAAAAGCTTCTGGAAGAATTTTGCCATTATCTAAAACGATAGTAGGTCTTAATGTTTTTGCACATGAATCTGGAATACACACGGACGGGATTTTGAAGGATTCAAATACATACGAATCATTCAGTCCAGAAGAGGTTGGGTTAGAAAGACAAATTTTAATTGGAAAACATTCTGGTAGAAATGCTATATTAGCTAAATTTGAAGAATATGACATAGAATTAACTCCCGAAGAAGCCGAAGAAATTTTAAAAAGAGTAAGGTCTTTATCTGTTCAACTGAAAAGAAGCCTGTTTGATAAAGAGTTGATTTATTTATACAAAGAAATGAGGGAGGATAAGATAAAGGATGCCGAATTACAAGACAATATCTGAGAAAATATTTAGTGACCACTTAGGAAGAGAAGTGGTTGCAGGTGAGATAGTAATAGTTGGCATAGATTTTATGATGGGTCAAGATGGAACAAGTCCTTTAGCAATTAAAACCTTTCAGGAAATTGGTGCAGAAAAAGTTTTTGATCCTGAAAAGATTGCTTTGGTTATTGATCATAATGCTCCTAGTCCAAGTGAAAAGGTATCGGCTTTGCATAAGATGATGAGAGATTTTACAAATAAAAATCAAGCTAACTTTTATGATATTGGTGAAGGGATATGTCATCAGTTGATTCCAGAAAAAGGGCATGCTTTACCTGGGCAGATTGTGATTGGTGCGGATTCTCATACATGTACGTATGGTGCTATAAACTGTTTTTCAACAGGCGTTGGTTCTACAGACTTGGCTATTGCTATGGCAAGTGGTAAATTATGGTTTAAAGTTCCTGAAAGTATAAAAATTGTTTTAGAAGGGAATTTACCTGAAGGGGTATATTCAAAAGATATAGCATTGTATATAATTAATAATATTACCGCAAATGGAGCAACTTACAAAGCAGTTGAATTTGAAGGCCCTGTGATTGATAATCTATCAGTTGAAGCAAGATTTACAATATCAAATATGGCTGTAGAAATGGGTGCAAAAGTAGGTCTTATGAAAGCTGATGAAAAAGTAAAAGAATGGGTAAAGCTAAGAACAGACAAAGCTTTTAAAACTTATGAAGCCGATGAAAAAGCTAATTATGAAAAGATATATAAATTTGATATAAGTAACTTAGAACCACAAATAGCAAAACCACACACAGTAGATAACGTTAGTCCAATATCCGAAGTTGAAGGAACTCCGATACAACAAGGTTTATTGGGTACATGTACAAATGGTAGAATCGAAGATTTACGTGTTGCAGCAAAAATATTAAAAGGTAAAAAGATAAAAAGTGGTGTAAGGCTCATTGTAGCACCTGCTTCTAGAGATACATTAATAAAAGCGATGGACGAAGGTGTAATAAAAACTTTAATACAAGCTGGAGCAACGGTTGTAGCACCAGGATGTGGTCCTTGTGTTGGAACGCACAATGGGGTACCCTCTGATGGTGAAAATGTTATTTCTACGGCAAATAGAAATTTCAAAGGAAGAATGGGGAACAACAAAGCCTTTATATATTTGGGATCTCCTGCAACAGTTGCAGCATCTTGTTTAGAAGGAAAAATTACCGATCCTAGAAAATATATAGCTTAAAGGAGGAAATCTATGGAACTTAAAGGAAATGCTCACAAATTTGGTAACGACATAAATACCGATTATATAATATCTGGGAAATATAAATTCAATACGATAGATATGAAAGAACTATCTGTTCACTTAATGGAAGATTTAAGACCGAATTTTTATAAAGAGATAAAAAGTGGAGATTTCATAGTAGCAGGAGAAAACTTCGGTTGTGGCTCTTCTAGAGAGCAAGCTCCGTTAGTTATAAAACACGCAGGCATTAGTGCTGTTATTGCTTCTTCATTTGCGAGAATATTTTATAGAAACGCTATAAATATTGGACTACCCTTAATTGAAGTACCAACTGATAATATAGAAGAAGGCGATTTATTGAGTGTTGATCTGGAAAAGGGAATAGTTAAAAATATAAGCAAAAATGAATCTTTGAATATCATACCTCTTCCAGTTGTAATGTTAAAAATTCTTCAAGAAGGCGGATTAGTTAGTTACTATAAAAAATACGGTTCTTTGGAATCTATAAACGAGTAGGTGGTTTGATGTATAAAGTTACTTTGATTCCGGGAGATGGAATAGGGCCAGAAATAACCGATGTAGTTGTTGATGTGTTTGAACATCTAAAAGCCCCAATCAGCTGGGAAGTAGTCGAAGCTGGTGAAAAAGAGATTGAAAAAAATGGGACACCACTTCCTGAAAAAGTTATTGAATCAATCAAAAAAAATAAAGTTGCCTTAAAAGGCCCCATAACTACACCCATTGGTAAAGGATTTAGAAGTGTAAACGTTACTTTAAGAGAAGAACTTGGATTATACGCAAATCTAAGACCAGTAAAAAGTTTGCCTGGAATAAATACTAGATTTGAAAATGTTGATTTAGTAGTTGTAAGAGAAAATACCGAAGGTCTTTACAAAGGAATTGAATATAAGATAGATGAAGTTGCAACTGCCATAAGAGTTATAACCAAAAAAGCAAGCGAGAAAATTGGATTCTTTGCCTTTAAATATGCTAAAGAGAACAACAGAAAAAAGGTTACTGCAGTACATAAAGCAAATATTCAAAAATTGACTGATGGGTTATTTTTAGACTGTATAAGAGAAATTTCTAAGAATTTTCCAGAGATAGAGTATGAAGAAAAGATTGTAGATAATATGTCCATGCAATTAGTAATGAATCCAGAAAAATATGATGTTTTGGTTGCACCGAACTTATACGGGGATATTCTATCAGACCTTGCTGCTGGGCTTATAGGGGGGTTAGGTTTTGCACCAGGTGCTAATATTGGAGAAAACATCGCAGTATTTGAAGCTGTTCATGGTAGCGCACCAGATATTGCTAAAAAAGGAATTGCAAATCCCATTGCCATACTTAGATCTTCAATTATGCTTTTAGATTATTTAAAATTGAACGAACTATCAAGAAAATTAGAAAACGCTATTTCTGAAGCTGTTAAAGACAAAGAAGCATTAACCCCGGATTTAAAAGGTAAAGGAAATACTGAAACAATTAAACAAAAAATAATAGATCATCTATCTTAGTTGGTGAAATAATTTGAGTAAAAAAATTTCAAAAGTGGTTATAAAAGTTGGAAGTAGTTCAATAAGTGATGAATATGGAATAAACGAAGATAAAATAAAAAAGATTGTTGACCAAATTAGCGAATTAAATAAAAGAGCAAAAGAGGTTGTAATAGTCTCATCCGGAGCTGTTGCTGCAGGAATGGGGGAATTAAATTTTCCAAAAAAGCCTCATTCTTTAATTGAAAAACAAGCTTGTTCCGCTGTAGGGCAAGGAATATTAATATCTATATATCGAAAATTATTCAATCAAAAGGGTATTAAAATTGCTCAAATATTACTTAATTCAGAAGATTTTGCTCACAGAGATCGTTATTTGAATGCCTACAACACAATGTATAAACTTCTAGAATACGGGCTTGTACCAATAGTCAACGAAAACGACACGGTAACTACAGATGAAATCAAATTTGGTGATAACGATATTCTTTCAGCTCAAGTTGCTAGTCTGCTCGAAGCAGATTTATTAATCATCTTATCGGATATTCCTGGATTGTTGAAAAATATCAATGATTTAAATTCTACAATAAAACTTGTAGAAAGCATTACCCCTGAAATTGAAGCTCTAGCAAACGGGAAAAGTGCAAGTAATGTAGGAACGGGGGGAATGAGTTCAAAATTAAAGGCTGCAAAAATATCTTTATCTGCCGGAATCCCCTTGGTAATAGTTCCAAGCTATGAAAAAGATGTAATTTTAAGAACATTAGAAAGTATGGAAAATAAAGAATACACAATTGGAACTACATTTTTAGCTAAAACAAAAAAATTAAGCAAAAGAAAAAGATGGATCTATTTTAGTTTAAAACCAAAAGGAGAGTTAGTAGTAGATGAAGGGGCACAAGATGCACTCTTAAAAGGGAAAAGTTTGCTGGCTGTAGGTATTAAAGAGGTTTCAGGAGAATTTTCAGTTGGAGACCTGGTTAATATAGTAAGTCAAGATATAACAATAATTGGAAAAGGATTGGTGAATTATTCTTCGGAAGAGTTAAAAAAGTTTATGGGGAAAAAATCAACAGACATTTTAGCAAAGAAAAACTCTCAAGGACCTGAAGAAGTAATTCATAGAGATAACATGGTAATAGTAAAATAAAAAACGGGTAATTATAATTACTAAAAAAGCCGCTGAATGATATGATACCTCCAAAGTAGACGCGTGTAATTAATAAAAATTACACAACTGCTTTGGAGGCATAATTATTATGTCACGGCCTCACTCTCCGTTATTGGAGAATAAATAAAGAAATTTTACTTTTTCACAAAAATGTTTGACACGTTAGAAAAGATAGCTAAAAGAGACAGAAAAGCAGAATTGGCTTTAATTCCCCTCTTGAGAGGGGT